>JAKMEV010000052.1:0-32441 GCA_022425785.1 Akkermansiaceae bacterium
GAGGTAAAATGTCGCCTTGTCCCCCTTCTGTGGAATTGACCCGTGTCCCTGGGGTCCCGGCAGTGGTGGGATGCGAGTGGAAGGCCGCCACGCGAGAACCTCAATCTCACTGCCAACCTTTACACCCGCACCTTTGGAAACCGTGTCAACTTTGATTCTGATCGTGTATATCCGATCACGATGGATGCCTTTCGCCTTCTCAATTTCGGACTTTTGCGTCTTCGAAGTGACTCCGACAACGGATCCCGTGACAATATGGATTGCCTGCTTCTTTAGTTCCGCATGGCTGAGTGGAGCCACCGCTGCCAGGGCAGAAAATGTAGTGATTAAAACAATTACCGCGACCAGTCCGGAGGCTCGTAGTCCAAGGTTGGATGTTATTTTCATAGTGTCTACTTTACTTTTCTGCCGAACGTTTGAGTGGACGCGCGACGCCCCTGTGGTGGCGGCTCCGAATGTATGAAATCAGGTTGAAGCGCTCTGGGCAATCTCCAACAAAGCCGCTGATAGGCGTCCTTGATTTTCACGATTGTCGCCATGTTAGTGACATCATTTGTTGACGAATTTACGAATCACGATGGATTCCCGGCCACTTTCCTTCAGCCTCTCCTGCCGTGCCTGCGGAATTTCTGACACGGGAATGACTTCGTAACCCAAAAATTCGGTGAAATAATCTGCAGCCCGATTGCTTAATGCAAAGACCCAGGGAATGCCTCGTTCCTTGGCTCGTTCCTCCGCAGCCGTGACGAGGAGTTGGCCGTATCCCAAACCGCCGTGGTTTTGCTTCACGTAGAGACAGGCCACTTCAGCACAATTTGGAGAGTCGGATCGATGCAACGCGACACAGCCCACGACATTATCATCCACGGAGAGCACCAGGAAATCGCCCAGCCCGGATTCGATCTCCTCATAGGACCGCGGCACCAGATGTGCGTCACGCATCGATCGTCCAATCATCGCGAGCAATTCGGGAATGTCCTCCACCTCAATCGGGCGGACTGTCAGGTAGTCATCGGCGTGCACCATCACCCCAACACCTTCGTTGGAAAAGAGCTCGTCCATCAGGACTCCCTGATGAGTCTGATCCAAAAGATGCACCCGCGGAATCCCCCGCTCACAAGCTTCCGCAGCGGAATGAAACAAGCTGGCATCATTGCCATCCCAGGCGGCGGCATTCTCACGCGAAATGGCAGGGATTCCCGCAAGTGCACTAGGCAACATCACGATCAATTTAGCAGCTTCCACCGCACTGGCGAAACCCACCAACTCATCAGACAAACCATCCATGCCCGGGGCTTCAACAAAGGCCAGCTGCCCGCGATTCAAAATCGCCTCGGTTTCCTCATGATTCAGCGACGAGGCCTGCCACTTGATTTCCCCATCGATAAGGCGCTGCTGCAGTTCCGCTTCCCCGCTGCCTACCGATACGAGCACCAATTGCACCCCGACTTGCTGCAGCGCGGTGAGATCGAGCAAGGCTTCTGCCAGAGCGAGCTCAGTCATTGAGGCAGCATCAACAACCAGTACGAAGATCTTTCCCCGGAAAGACGGAACATACTGTAGGACGGCGCGGAGGTCGCTTTGCACAGGGGTGACGATTAACAAAGACTCAGGACTTTCGCAAGCGAAGCGCGATCCCGGCCAAGAAACTCAGCGCCAGGCCAACTACCGCAAACCAATCGCCCCACAAGGCATAAAGGGTAAAGCCGGACTCACGGGGAATCCACACCGAGGCAAAAAGGGTCCCTCTCGTAAAATGACTCCCGGAGTCGTCCACCAAACGGCGATCCTCCCGCGTAAAAGGATCGAGAGTCGAGCCGGTTACAGAAATCACCCCGCCCACCCCGGAATTGGCACAGCGGACCATTGGACGCCGCAGCTCGATACAACGGAAACGGGCATTGGCAAAATGCTGGGCCGCGCCCTCGCTTTGCTTAAACCATCCGTCATTGGTGATATTGACAATCACCTGAGGATCGGCCCGCACCGACTTGCGCGTCAAGCGGCCCACCGTGTCTTCGAAACAAATCGAGGGAATGGCCTGCACGGTTTCCTCTCCTACTTTGAGGTCGAGCGGTTCATGACTTGCGCCAGAGGAAAAACTATCGATGAATGGCACCCCGGCCACTTTCGCATAGAGCTCACGAAGATAGAGCACATCAGGGACCAGCTCTCCAAAAATCACCAGGTGATGCTTTCGGTAGGTCTCAAGATTCCTCTCCGAATCCAGAGTGATCATGGAGTTCCAATATCGGCCGTGCTCAACACGATGAACATATCTTCCTTCAACATATCCCTCCACTTCGTTGGCTCCCGCAATGAAGGTGAAATCTCCCATTTCTCGAATTTCATCGAGCAGATCAGAAAGCGTCATCGTCTCGGGCACACGGGATCCATCTTCCAGAGTGAAGAACCGATCAACCAAAGTTACCTCGGGCCAAATGACCCAATCCGGCTTGCGAATCACCACCGGAGTTTCACTCCCCTCTGCGGACGTGGCCTTCAGATCCGCATGGGTCTGCGCATCGAGGTCCGCCAGAGCACCACTAACCAGGTCAGTAAAGCCTCCAAGAATTTCCTCACGAGGCCACTCCACTTTCCCGGCAGTCTGCGGGATATTTTGCTGAGCCAACAACACCTTGGCTTCGATTTGCTCACCACTACCGGCGTGACTAAACCGAACCGATCCCACCGTAAATGATCCCATGATCACTAACATCGCGGTCGCGAAATCCCAGTGAAGCAATTTCACCGACTGCTCTTTTGCTTGAAGATAAAAACGTCGTCCTACCTGCACTGCGACTGCGCTAAAAAAGACGGGCAGGAATGACAGCCCGTAGACGCCCACGAACTCGGCATTCTGAGCCATAATGAGATTGTTATGGAAGGCCACGCCCAGGCCATTCCATCCGAACCCCGTGAGCATCCAGCCACGGATCCATTCCATGCCACACCACCAACCGCCGAGCATCGCGGCGTAGCCAAGGCTCCGCCACATCTCTCGGAAGCGCGCAGGAATATCCGTAGCAACCTTCACCTCTTTGCGCCAAGGGTTGGCTGAGTTAGCGGCAAAGGCGCCGAAAATTCCGAAGTAAACTGCAAGGTAGAGCGCCATTGTGACCGCGCCCAATCCGGTCACGGTCCAGATCCATTTGAGATTGATAAGCCAGAATCCCAGCCCGCTGAGAAAGCCAATTCCAAAGCCCGCCCGTCGTTTCTTCTCGGACCTGCTCGTCCATAGAAGGGGAAGCAGGATCCACATCCACCCCCAGACGATCCAACCCAAGTTAAAGGGAGGAAAACACAGCGCGAGAAGCGCACCGCTCCCCACCGCAAGTCCAGGTCGAAGGTATTTCTTCATCAGCCCATCCGCTCGTGGGCGTCTTTCTCAAGCCAGTTCCAGAGATTCTCCAGGGAAGCCGAAACGGCCTCGCGGGAATCTCCTTTTCCGAAGAGGTAATATTTGATTTTGGGTTCGGTTCCCGAAGGACGCACCGCAAGGCGGCGACCATCCTCAAGATCGACAAAGAGCATCGCAGCCTCGGGAATTTCATCTCCCTCTTCGTCGTAAAACCCACCCTTGGCATAGTCCCGCACGCCGGCAGCGGCGGAACCATCCACCTCGGCCGGAGGATTTGTGCTGTAGGATTCGACAAGGGCCGCGATCTTGCGCGCGCCTTCACCGCCTTCCATCACGAGTGATTTCCCCATTTCGAGATGCACTCCAAACTCTCCCCAAACCTGGTCGCGCAAACCCGCGATGGTCGTGCCTTCACTCATGGCGTATGCCGCCAGTTCCGCGAACATGAGAGCCGAGGCGTTCCCATCCTTATCGCGTACAAAATCCGCTCCAAGGTATCCGTAGCTTTCCTCCCCGCCGAAGACAAAGAACTTGGAATATTCGAGACGCAGCTTGCGACTCTCTTCTTCCGAAAGACTGCGGTAGTCCCCCTTCTTGTCGGCCGGAATGGCGTCCTCGTATTTCTTGAGCTTCTCACCGATGTATTTAAATCCGGTGAGGGTATTCACCACATTGATCCCGAAGTGATGAGCCACGGTGTCTTGAAGTTCCGTCGTCACCAAGGTCTTCACCATCACCGCACGACTGCGGTTGCTCTCAGTGAGCCAGCCCAGGTCGAACATCGTCTTGATTCGATACCATCCGATAAGGGACCCGATTTGGTTTCCGGTCAACAATTCCATTTCTCCGTCACCATTTCGCACCGCCACGCCCATACGGTCGCAGTCAGGGTCGGTTCCGATAACCGCATCCGCACCTACCTCTTCGGCGAACTTGATGCCCATCGCGAGAGCGGGGCCATTTTCCGGATTAGGCGATTCCACCGTTGGGAATCGCCCGTCATGCGTGTCCTGCTCGGGAACGGTGATCACTTCGAAACCCAACTCACGCAGCATTGGCACGATGATCACGCCGCCCGTGCCATGAAGGTTGGTATAAACAACTTTGGCCTTTCGTCCTTCCAAAAGATCCGGGCGAAGGAGGCAGCTGCGAACTTTATCCATGTATACGCGATCCATATCCTCACCGAGCGCGGTAAGCGTTCCGGGAGCAGCCACCGGCACGTAATCCTCGGTTTCCAGTTCATTCACGCGGGCGATGATCCCGCTTGCTTCAGGCTCCACGATTTGGCCGCCGTCGGAGATATAGGCCTTGAAGCCATTATCGTGCGAGGGATTGTGGCTCGCAGTAAGACACACTCCACCGGCCGCGCGAAGATGACGAATCGCGAAGGAGATTTCCGGGGTGGCACGTGGCCCTTCGAAGAGATAGGCGTCGCAACCAAGATCGGTGGCCACCTTGGCGCAGGTCTCGGCGAAGTCTCGGGAGAAATGACGGGTGTCGTGTCCAATCACAAAGGAAGCCCGCCCTTCACCTTGGTAGGCATCGCGAATGTAGCTCACATAGCCAACCATCGCGCGTTTCAGATTGAAAAAATTCATGGTGGCGGTTCCGACACAAGGATGCTCGGGGCGATCGAGCGGGCCCCCTTCCCCCTCTTCGGCCCTGGTAATGACGCGTCCGACCGTGCGACCGCGCAACCCACCGGTGCCAAAGGCCAGAGTTTTGAAGAAGCGGTCATCAATTTCCTGCCATTCTCCGGCGGTCACGAGTTCGGCAATCGCGGCCTCCCCAAGCGGTGACGAGGTTCCCTTCAAATAGAGGTCAATATTTCCTGATGTCTCGGCAGAGATCTCACCATTGCTGACAGCTTGCTCTAAAAGGGATTTCCAATCGCTCATATCTAGTGCGATGATAAAAGCCCGCCGCGCAATGTCCAACTCCAACCCACGCCTTCAAAAATTGATCCAAACCGCCCTCGGCAAACGGGAGCACCTTCTTACCGACGAGACCGACCTGGTTCGACTCATCGACGGCGACGGCGACGGACTTCCCGGCATCATTCTCGAGAATTTCGGTCTCGGTTGGCTTATTTCGACTCAGGAAGGCCGATTGGACCGGCGAATTATGGACGAACTTTCACGTCTGGCTCCCTCCCTCTATTGGAAGCGGCTCGACCAACATCTCAAGGAAGCACCCCAACATCTGAGCGGCCCTGAGCTCCCCGAATTCTTCACCGGCAAGGAAAACGGTCTCATCAGCCGTCTCTCATTTCAGTCCGGATACTCCCAGGGCATCTTCATCGACCAACGCGACAACCGGACCCACCTCCGCGAAATAGTCAAACCCGGCCAAACTGTCCTCAACACCTTCTCTTATACTGGCTTTTTCTCGGTTGCCGCTGCGGCTGCCGGAGCAACCACCACCACCCTCGATCTCTCGCAAGTCTATCTCGACTGGGCGAAGGAGAACTTTCGCGTCAACCAGCTCGACGTCGAGAAGCACTATTTCTGCAAGGGCGACACCTTCCATTGGCTCAAACGATTCGCCAGGCAAGGCCGTCGATTTGACTACATCATTCTCGATCCCCCGACCTTCTCCCGCGACGACAAAGGAAAGGTCTTTCGAGTTGAGAAAGACTACGGAAGGCTTTTCAAGATGGCACTCGACTGCCTCGAGCCCGGCGGGACCATTTTGGCGTGCACAAATTTCCGCGGAATGCGCACGCACGAGTTCGAAGCCGAGTTGAAAAAATCCAGCCCGAAACCGCTTCGGATGGTCTCTGCAGAGATGCCCGACGACTTCCCCGAAAGTCCCTACCTCAAATCGGTTTGGGTAACAACCTAGGGAAGTAACACTACCCCATCCAGCCAGCGAGTTCACGCTGGAGAGCCGGATTCAGATTCACGTTGAAGCTTTCGGGCAACTCAATGGTCGCCCGCTTCCCGGCCCCGCTTTGAATGTGCATTAAGACGGGGACCTTTCCAGGATACTCGCGAAGAACCTCTTTGATCTTTTGGAGATCATCCGGATTGTTCCGCCCGGTCCAGAGAATCAATTCCAAGGCCCCTCCGACTTTCTTACGCTTTGATTTCAGCTCTTTGATCTGAGATCCCGTCAGGCGTCGTTGCTCGGTCCGATCATCGACACTGACCTGCGCCTTGAATTGAATCACCTTACCCGCCTCCATCAGACCGGCATCACGCGCCGGCAAATAGGACTCCGACCAACAAACCATTTCGCGATCCCCGGTAAAGTCCTGTAGATAGACTACGCCAAATGGCTTCCCGGTTCGAGTGGTCTTGTGCTCCACCATGCGAATCATTCCTGCGAAGGGAAAACGAGCCCGCTTGTCGCTGAGATCCACTTCGTCGAGGAGGCCGAACTTGATGAACCGATCGGAATCGACGACGCCGCGAAATTTATCAAGCGGATGCCCGGTGACGTAAAATCCGAGGAGTTCTTTTTCGTGTTCCAATCGCTCATCCTTCGGCCATTCCTCAATCGCCGGACTCTTATCCGTCACCGGCGGAGGGGCCGCGAATTGCATTGCGTCAAATAAACCGCCCTGCCCAGTGGCCCGGTCTTTTTGCGCACTACTGGCACTGGCGACCACCTTTTCGACCCGTGCTGTCATCCCGGCACGCGACTCACCCGTCCAGTCGAGGGCGCCGGCCTTAATGAGGTTTTCGAGAATGCGTTTATTAATCGTCTTGGAATCGAGACGGTTGCAAAAATCATCAAGTGATTCAAAGGGACCGTTTTCCTCACGATCCTTGATCGCCATGGCCATGGCACCGGCACCGACATTTTTGATCGCCGCCAATCCGTAGCGAATTCCCTGCCTTCCCCCAAGAATCTCCTCAGGCGAAAACCGCAGCTGTGACTTATTAAGATCGGGTGGAAGAATTTCAAAATTCATCCGCTGGCATTCGTTCACAAAGACACCAATTTTATCAGTGTTGTTGATCTCGTTCGACAGCAGGCCCGACATGAATTCCACCGGGAAATTCGCCTTCAAATAACCGGTCCAATACGAAATGAATCCGTAACAAGCCGAGTGTGATTTATTGAAACCATATCCTGCGAAACCCGCGATCTTATCGAAAATCAGGTTGGCATTGCGTTCATCGATATCATTGGTTTCCTTCGCCCCTTTCACGAAAGTTTCCCGCTGCTTGTCCATCTCTTCCTTCTTCTTCTTACCCATCGCCCGGCGAAGAATATCCGCACCACCCAAAGTATAACCCGCGAGCATCTTGGCGGCATTCTGAACCTGCTCCTGATAGATCATCACCCCGTAGGTGTCTCCGCAAATTTCTTCAAGGAGAGGATGTTCGTAATTGGGCTGCTTGCGCCCTTCCTTCACCTCGATCATTTGATCGATGTATTGCGTCGCACCGGGACGATAGAGCGCGAGAAGGTCAATAATGTCCTCGATCTTGTTAATACCATACTTGCGGCAGGTTTCGACCATCCCGCCACTCTCCAACTGAAAGACTCCCATCGTCTCACCCGCATTGAGCATTTTAAAGGTGGCTTTGTCTTCCAGCGAAATTCTGTAAATATCAAAGTCCGGCGTGTGCTTGTGAATGTGATCCACCGCTTCCTGGATCACAGTCATGTTTTTCAAGCCAAGGAAGTCCATCTTGAGCAATCCCACATCGGTAATCGCTCCCATGTCGTATTGGGTGACCACTTCCCCCTCATTACCCCGGGTCAACGGAACGTGTTCGTCGAGATTTCCATCGCCAATCACCACTCCCGCCGCATGCACCCCAACGTTTCTGGTGAGGCCTTCCAGTTTCAAGGCATACTCCCAGAGTTGCTCATAGGTCGAACTACTTTCGATCAATTCCCTCAGCTCGGCTTTCTCCTTATACTCACCAGCCAGTTTCACTCCGGGCTTAGCCTCGATCATCTTGGAAATGGTATCCGCTTCCCCGTAGCTAATACCCATCACCCGGGCGACATCGCGGATCACCGACTTGGCTCCCAAGGTGCCGTAGGTGATGATATGGGAGACGCAGCGCTCTCCATACTTGCGACGGACATATTCGATGACCTCGGGGCGACGGGTTTGACAGAAGTCGATATCAACATCGGGCGGACTCACCCGCTCGGGGTTCAGGAATCGCTCAAACAACAGGCCAAATCGTATCGGACAAATGTCGGTGATCAGCATGCAATACGCGACCAAAGATCCGGCAGCTGATCCCCGGCCTGGCCCGACCGGAATCTTGTTATCCTTCGCCCAAACAATAAAGTCCGCTGTGATCAGGAAGTACGAAGCAAACTTGAGTTGGGTAATAATCCCCATCTCATACTCCAATCGCTCGATCAACTCGGGGTCCTTGGCTCTCTCACCGTAACGGAGTTCCAAACCCCGGTAGCACTCGGCCCGGAAGAATTCGTTCGGAGTCGAGCCATCTTCAGGCTGGAATTCGGGATATTTTTCGGACGAGGTCGGATCAAGGACAAACTCGACATTGCATCGCTCGGCAATCTCCAGGGTCGCATCGCATGCTCCGGGAATCTCAGCAAAGAGGTCACGCATTTCCTCGGCCGTTTTAAAGTAGACTTCAGTCGGGTATCTCATGCGATTTTCGTCGATCACAAGTCGTCCGATTCCGATGCAAATCATCACGTCATGCGCCTCGTGATCATCGCGGTTCAAAAAATGAACATCGTTCGCGGCAACAGTCTTCACGCCCATCTTTTCCGCAAAGCGAACCAACACCTCGTTGCACTTCGCCTGCTGCTCCATCCCGTGGTTGTGGACCTCAAAATAGAAATTTTCTTTCCCATAAATCTCTGCGAGTTCCACCGCAGTTTCCCATGCAATTTCCTCCTGATCTTGAAGAATCCACTCATTGACCGGACCGGAAATACAACCGCTCAGGCAGATGATTCCTTCCGAGAATTTTTGAAGAAGTTCGCGATCCACCCGGGGCTTTCCGTAATAGGAACCCTCCAAATGCCCCACCGAAACCAGCTTCTGCAAATTCACCCATCCGACGTTATTCTCCGCCAAGAGAGTCATGTGACAGGCGCGCTTGCGGCCGGGGATTTCCTTTTTGTCCTCGATGCCCTCCGGGGCGAGATAGATTTCACATCCCAGGATGGGCTTCACCCCGGCAGACTTACAGGCTTTGTAAAACGAGATCGCTCCGAAGAGATTCCCATGGTCGGTCATCGCCACCGCCGGCATTCCCAGCTCAGCAGCCCGGGCCGCCACGTCTTTGGTCCGGCAGGCTCCATCGAGCGTGGAATACTCGGTATGCAAATGGAGATGGACAAAGGAATCGGACATCCCCGTCACCATGTCACGGAACGGGCAAGTTTGAACTCAGAACTGACGAGGTGAACACTTTGTGAATAAGTTTTCCTGATAATCCACAATTTCCCTTCTCCAAGGCAAGCTCAACCATTGTTCCGGATCGCTAAAAAAAACTGGGCACGCCGGATAAATGTGTTTTAGTACGGGCTGTCGAGGGGTAATTCAACATCCTCGCAACCAAAGAAAACATGAAAACTACAATCACAATGATCGCTGCTTTTGCAGCTTTCACAGCCGGAGCCGCTGCCGCTCCAGTCGTGACAACCACAACCACCCAAGCGGAAGTTGTGGCTGCTGATGAAAAGACGACCGTTTTGGCCGTCACAGGATTACGGTGAGCATCCGGATGTTCTAGAAAAGTGCAGGCTGCACTTAAAGGAGTCAAGGGAGTCACCAAAGTTAAAGTCGGCAAAAAGACCGGCACTAATGCTGACACCACCGTTACCGCTGGGAAAGACGTCAAAGTTGCCGACATGGTCGCCGCCCTTAAAAAGGTCGGTTACGGTGCCACTGAAAAGAAGGCAGATTCGTAATCTGATTCAGTTCGATAAGAACTGAACCCTGATATTTTTCAAATTTAGAAACCCACGTTGTCACATGACAGCGTGGGTTTTTATTTAACCTTTCCGTAATATTTTCTAACTGGGAATTCCTGACAAACAGAAGGGAAATCGACGATCCACCCTTGGTGCGGAATTATATTTTATGAAATTCGCCGCCACAGACATGAAACTGGATGGCTGCAATGATGGTGCCCAAGCCTCCCCGCAATGGACCCGCGAGCAATTGAGCCATGACCAAAGGAAATGGTTCCTCTCACCGCCATGATGGGAAATTTTGTCATCGTCCACGCCAATTTGATCGATCCGGAGATTTCCTCAATTCACTCTCCAAAGAAAAAGCCCCGGGAGTTTGCACTCACCGGGACTTTGTAATTCTTAGAGGCTGATCTTACTCACCTAACGCTTCGGCGGGAGGAGGATCAGCAAGTTCCGACGGAGGAGTAATCTCTTCACCTTCGGGTGTTTCAGGCTCTTCCTTCACAGGCTCGGGCTCTTCCACGGTCATTTCGAACTCTGAGCTCTTGTGAACAGGGAATCCGGTTCCAGCTGGGATGAGGTGTCCGAGAATGACGTTCTCCTTGAATCCGCGGAGAGTATCAATCTTACCGAGAGTCGCGGCATCAGTCAGCACACGGGTGGTGTCCTGGAAGGACGCTGCCGAGATGAAGGATTCCGTCTCAATCGAGGCCTTGGTGATTCCGAGGAGAACGGGCTCAGCTTCGGCAGGCTTACCACCCTCTGAAGTGACACGCTTGTTTTCGGCATTGAAGGTCGTCTTCTCAATCTGGTCACCCCAAAGGAATTCGGTATCGCCCGGCTCGGTGATCTTCACCTTGCGAAGCATTTGACGGATGATGATTTCGATGTGCTTGTCATTAATCTCGACACCCTGCGAACGGTAAACGGTCTGAACCTCATTATTAAGGTGCTCCTGCAGTGCCTGCGGTCCGCATGCCTCGAGGAGGTCTTCCGGAGCAACAGGTCCCTCGGTAATCTGATCACCACGCAACACCGTATCTCCTTCACCAACAATCATGTGCTTGCCCATTGGAACAAGGTGATCAGCGGTTTCGCCGGATTCGAGGTGAGTTACGATGACCTTGCGCTTACCGCGGACAGTGCCTCCAAAGGAGATTTCACCGTCGAGCTTGGCAATGACACAGGCGTCTTTCGGACGACGAGCTTCGAAGAGTTCGGCAACCCGTGGAAGACCACCGGTAATGTCACCGGTCTTGGCAACTTTACGTGGAGTTCGTGCAAGCTGCGTTCCGCCAGCGATCTTCTGCTTATCCTTCACCGCGAGGCGGGCACCCACTGGGATCGAGTAACTGTGAAGCACATCACCGGACTTGGCATTAACGATAACAACCTGCGGGTGAAGGTCTTCTTTGTGCTCTGTGACAGTCATCCCCTTTTTACCGGTCTGTTTGTCTGTTTCAGACTGCACGGTAATTCCAGAAATCATGTCGCGGAACTCAACCTTGCCACCGCTTTCAGCGATGATGGGGACAGAGTGCGGATCCCAAGTCAGGATCTTCTGCCCTTTCTTCACGTTGCCGCCGTCTCCGACGGTAATGAAGGAACCAATCACAACATTGTAGGATTCAAGCTCGAGGCCATCGGCGTCGCGAACGAGAATCGAACCACCTTTGTTCAGAACAACATGGTTTCCATCAACATCCTCAACAGTGCGAAGTTCTTTGAAATACATCACACCCTTGCTCTTGGACTTCACCTCGGGCTGCTTGCTGGCACCAATGGCCACACCACCGGAGTGGAATGTCCGCATGGTCAGCTGCGTTCCGGGCTCACCAATCGACTGGGCAGCGATGATACCGACGGCTTCACCAATCTTACCAAGGTTTCCGGTCGCTAGATTGAGGCCATAACAAGTTTGGCAACATCCACGCTCGGATTCACAAGTAAGCGGAGAGCGAATCTTGAGACGCTCGTGACCGACGTTCTCGACGGCTTTGGAAATTTCTTCATCCATCAACTGACCAATCTTAACGATGGTTTTCCCAGTGACAGGATCAACGATCTTCTCGCAGGAAGAACGACCAAAGATACGGGACTGCAGTGAAGCTGCCTCCTCGTCACCCGAGTAAATCGCGTGAACAGTGATCCCTTTTACGGTTCCGCAATCCGGTTCGGTGATGATCACGTCCTGGGAGACATCAACCAACTTACGAGTCATGTATCCGGAGTCCGCAGTCTTAAGAGCGGTATCGGCGAGACCTTTACGCGCTCCGTGAGTGGAGATGAAGTATTCCAACACCGAAAGGCCTTCACGGAAGTTCGAAGTAATGGGACGCTCGATAATCTCACCCGACGGTTTGGCCATCAAACCACGCATTCCGGAGAGCTGCTTAATCTGGTTCTTGTTACCACGAGCACCGGAGTCAACCATCATGAAGAGCGGGTTGGCTTTTTCGGAACCTTCGTTATACTCAAGCTTACGATAAAGAGCATTCGCGATGTTGTCGGAAGCGCGGGTCCAAACGTCGACCACCTTCTGGTAGCGCTCACCGTCGGTGATGACACCATTACGGTAATGCTTGGAAACAGTCTCAATCTCAGCGTAAGCCTTCTTGAGCTCCTCGGGCTTTTCCTCGGGAATCACCATGTCGACGATACCAATGGAACAACCGGAACGGGTCGCTTCAGCAAAGCCAAGTGACTTCAAGCGGTCCATGGTCTTTACGGTCTCGGGACCACCGGCACACTGATAGCAGCGCCAAATGATGTCTCCGATTTGTCCTTTGCCGACGTTATTGTTGATAAAGCCAACTCCTTCGGGCCAGATCTCGTTGAAACGAACACGACCGGGAGTGGTTTCGAGAATCTTGGCTTCCTTGTCACCAAAGACTGTGTCCTTACCGTAGTCCGGGTTACGCACGCGGATATACTGGTGGTAGTCGACCTTGCGGTTGGCAATCGCGAACTCCACTTCCGTGGTGTTTTCGAAGAGGCTCAAGTGACCTTGCTTTCCGATCTCCTTAGGAGTGCGAACTCGGGCCCAGGTGAGGTAGTAGGTTCCAAGAATAATGTCCTGCGAAGGAGTAATCACGGGACGTCCGGATGCCGGTGAGAAGATGTTATTGGTCGCAAGCATAAGCTGGCGACACTCCATCTGGGCTTCAACCGAAAGTGGCACGTGCACCGCCATCTGGTCACCATCGAAGTCAGCATTGTATGCTCCGCAAGTCAGCGGGTGCAAACGAATAGCAGATCCCTCAATGAGGACGGGCTCGAAAGCCTGGATGGACAAACGGTGGAGGGTCGGCGCGCGGTTCAGCATCACCGGATGACCTTTGGTCACTTCAGCAAGGATGTCCCAGACTTCGGTGGTCTTGCGGTCGATCATCTTCTTGGCTGAACGTACAGTATGGCAGTAGCCCAGTTCCTTCAGACGACGGATGATGAACGGCTCGAAGAGAGTCAGAGCCATCTTCTTGGGAAGACCGCACTGGTTCAACTTAAGCTCAGGGCCAATCACGATCACGGAACGACCGGAGTAGTCCACGCGCTTACCAAGGAGATTCTGACGGAAACGTCCGCCCTTACCCTTGAGCATATCGGAAAGCGACTTAAGAGCACGGTTGCCGGCTCCGGTCACGGCGCGTCCATGACGTCCGTTATCGAAGAGGGCATCAACCGCCTCCTGCAGCATGCGCTTCTCGTTTCGGATAATGACTTCAGGAGTCTTCAACTGCATCAAGTTGCGGAGACGATTGTTCCGGTTAATGACACGGCGATAAAGGTCGTTCAGATCGGAAGTCGCAAAGCGCCCACCTTCCAAAGGAACCAGAGGACGAAGGTCGGGAGGAATGACAGGAAGAACCGTCATGATCATCCACTCGGGACGCGTATTCGAGTAGAGGAATCCGCGGGCGAGCTTGAGGCGCTTGGCCAGCTTCTTGCGGTTCTGCTTCGAACGAGTCGCCTCCATGGCTTCTTCAAGCTCAACGATAAGCTTTTCAAGGTCGGTCTGGCTCAGGAGATCACGAATCGCCTCAGCACCCATTCCGGCGCGGAAGGCTTCGTCACCGTAATCTTCCTCGGCGTCACGGAGCTCATTTTCAGTGAGGAGTTGGCCAGCCTCAAGAGGAGTCTTACCGGGCTCGGTCACGAGGTAGTCCTCGTAGTAGATAACACGCTCAAGTTCACGCGCGGTCATGTCGAGGACAAGACCGATACGGGAAGGCATGCACTTGTAGAACCAAATGTGGGAGACCGGGACAGCAAGGTCGATGTGGCCCATGCGCTCACGACGAACCCGAGAGAGGGTCACCTCAACACCACAACGGTCACAGACGGTGCCCTTGTGTTTGATGCGCTTGTATTTTCCGCAGGCACATTCCCAGTCGCGGGTTGGTCCGAAGATCCGCTCGCAGAAGAGCCCGCCTTTTTCCGGCTTGAATGTCCGGTAGTTGATGGTTTCAGGATTGAGAACCTCGCCATTGGACCAAGACCGAATGGTCTCGGGATTGGCGACGGTAATAGAAACCTGGTCGAAGGGATCTGGCTTGGTATCCACTCCGTATAGTTCGCGAAGATTAGTTTCAACACTCATGAGATCAGTTTAAGTAGTTTGGAATTTATGTTCTCTGGGTTGGATTTAGACAGTGAGATCATCGAGGGAGAAGTCCTCGTTGTTACTGGCGCCGGGCTCGGATCCGGAACGTCCAGGACGGACATCCAAACCGAGTGACTGCATTTCTTTGATCAAGACGTTGAAACTCTCAGGAGTTCCAGCCTCGAGTTGATTGTCCCCTTTCACGATGGCTTCGTAGATGCGCGTGCGGCCTTGCACGTCATCGGATTTCACCGTGAGAAGTTCCTGGAGAGTATAGGCGGCGCCGTAGGCTTCGAGCGCCCAAACCTCCATCTCTCCGAATCGCTGACCACCATACTGAGCCTTACCACCGAGCGGTTGCTGGGTGACCAGTGAGTATGGACCAACGGCACGAGCATGAATCTTGTCAGCCACGAGGTGACCGAGCTTCAACATGTAAATGATTCCGACCACGACAGGCTGGTGAATGGCATCACCAGTGCGTCCGTCATAAAGAGTCGACTTACCAGCGACTGATCCGTCTTTGCCGTCACCAATCCAGGTGAAGCCTTCAACTTTCTTCGCTTCGCTCATATATTCCCAAATCTTGGATTCGTGAATACCGTCAAAAATTGGAGTCGCGACCTTAAAGCCGAGCGCTTTCGCGGCGACACCGAGGTGGGTTTCAAGAACCTGTCCAACGTTCATACGGGACGGCACCCCGAGCGGGTTGAGGCAGATGTCAACGGGAGTTCCGTCGGAGAGGTAAGGCATGTCCGCCTCGGGAACAATGACCGCAACCACCCCTTTGTTTCCGTGACGACCGGCCATCTTGTCACCCACGCTCAGCTTACGCTTGGCAGCAACATAGACCTTCACTTCCTTGACCACACCGGGATCGACTTCGTCACCACTCTCAATTTGATCGAGGCGGCGCTCACGGTCTCCGTCGAGTTCCGCGAAGCGGCTTTCAAATCCGGAAATAATTTCGAGGATCTTGTTACGAATTGGAGAAGGATCAATTTCGATGTGATCATAGACCGATGCCAACTTGCGAAGGAGGGTCTTGGTGATCTTGCGGTTGGCCGGGATGATAATCTCACCGGACTGCGCATTCACGACATCGAGAGGAATCTTCTCCCCAAGAAGAATATCGGAGAGCTTCTCGGTCAATTGATCGGTCAGCTGATCATTCTTCTTCTTGTAGTCGTCGTTGATCTTCTTGAGTTGTTTCTTGAGCTTGGCTGGATCTCCTTCGATCTCCTTACGACGGGCTGCGCCATGTGTCGTAATACGGATATCCTGAACAATTCCGGTGCAACCGGAGGGCACACGGAGGGCCGTGTCCTTCACGTCAGCGGCTTTCTCGCCAAAGATCGCACGGAGAAGGCGCTCCTCCGGGGCCAGTTCCGTTTCGGATTTCGGAGTGATTTTACCGATAAGAATATCGCCAGGCTTCACCTCGGCACCGATACGAACGATTCCGTCATGATCGAGGTTCTTGAGAGCCTCTTCACCGACGTTTGGAATGTCGCGGGTAATTTCTTCCGGTCCCAGCTTGGTGTCACGAGCGGCACACTCGAATTCACTGATGTGAATCGAAGTATAGATGTCGTCTTTTACCATGCGCTCGGAGATCACGATAGCATCCTCGAAGTTGTATCCGTTCCATGGCATGAAGGCCACGAGCACGTTGGCTCCGAGAGCAAGTTCACCGTGTTGGGTATTTGGACCATCGGCAATGATATCGCCATTCTTGATCTTTTGACCCGACCTTACGAGCGGCTTCTGGTTGATGCATGAACCGGAGTTCGACCGCATGAACTTACGAAGCGGATAGACGAAGACCCCCTTGTCCGGAGCAGAGCGAATCGACTCGGGTTCCGAGAGGAAACGTTCATCGGAGACCGGAAGCGATCCATCCTTGGTGGTGATGATGTATTCGGCGGAGGAAGCTGCGACGATTCCGTCGGCTTCAGCCACGATCACAGCGCGTGAATCACGAGCGGCTTTCTCCTCAAGTCCGGTGCCGATGTATGGCGAGTCGGAAACGAGAAGCGGCACACCCTGGCGCTGCATGTTAGATCCCATAAGCGCGCGGTTGGCATCATCGTGCTCGAGGAACGGGATAAGGCCGGCGGCCACCGAAACGAGCTGCTTGGGCGAAACGTCCATGTAATCCACCCGGTCGGGAAGAACTTCCAGAAATTCACCACGCTCACGGGCGGTGATTTTCTCGTTAAGGAAGCCACCCTTCTTGTCGATGCTGTTATTCGCCTGAGCAATGAGGTATCCCTCTTCCTGGTCGGCGGTAAGATACTCAATAGTGTTGGAGACCTTACCCTTCTTGACGACACGGTAAGGAGTTTCAATGAATCCGAACTCGTTGATACGAGCATAGGTACACATCGAGTTAATGAGTCCAATGTTCGGGCCTTCCGGAGTCTCAATCGGGCAAATTCGTCCGTAATGGGAAGTGTGAACGTCTCGCACTTCAAAACCAGCACGATCGCGGTTGAGTCCGCCCGGTCCAAGAGCCGAAAGACGGCGTTTGTGGGTCAACTCGGCAAGCGGGTTGGTTTGGTCCATGAACTGCGAAAGCTGGGAACGACCGAAGAAGTCGCGAACAACCGCGCTGAGCGCTTTCGGATTGATCAACTTCTGCGGCGTCATGCCTTCGATGTTCACATCAAAGAGAGTCATGCGCTCTTTTACGAGACGCTCGGTGCGGGCAAGACCGACGCGGCACTGGTTGGCAAGAAGTTCACCAACAGCACGAACACGGCGTGAACCAAGGTGGTCGATATCGTCGAGGATACCCTCCCCTTTCTTGAGATTGAGAAGATACTTGGTCGCAGCGAGGAAATCCTGCCCAACCATGATGCGCTCACCGGCATCGACGTCGATACGAAGCTTCTGATTGATTTTGTAACGACCAACGCGAGTGAGATCGTATTTCTTGGGATCAAAGAAGAGACGTTTCAGAAGAGCGCGGGCATTGGCAGCCGTTGGTGGATCACCAGGGCGCAACTTGCGATAGATATCCTTGAGGGCCGACTCTTCGTCGAATGCAGGATCCTTCTTGAGGGACTTAACGAGAATCTCGTCTTCGCTGGCATCAATCACCTCCACAGTCTTCTGACCGAGGGCAACGAGCTGGCGAACCACTCCGATGGAGAGGGCTTCATAGGCGCGGGCCACGACAAGCTCACCATCCTTGATATCCTCGAAAGGCATCAGGGAAGCAAGGGACTCTTCGTCCATCTTGTCGCTGATCTTGAGCTTCTGAATGTTGTAGAAGTTCGAAACCAAATCACGTTCGGCTGGATATCCGAGAGCACGAAGGAAGGTCGTTGCGAGGAACTTACGACGGCGGCGACGACGGTCGAGGTAGACGTAGGCGAGATCGTTCGTGTCGAACTGAACCTCAAGCCACGATCCCCGGTCGGGAATAATACGGAAGGAATGAAGAATTTTTCCGTTCAGGTGAATCGACTTCTCAAAGCAGATACCCGGAGAACGGTGGAGCTGTGACACAATGACACGCTCGGCGCCGTTGATCACAAAGGTTCCACGGCGGGTCATCATGGGAAGCTCTCCCATGTAAACACGCTCTTTCTTAGTACCAGTATCGTCCTTCAAATTGAAGGTCACATAGAGGGCTGCAGAGAAAGTCTCGCCAGTGCGCAAGGCATCCAAGGCGGTCATCTTTGAATCCTCGATATCATAGGAAACAAAACCGAGTTCGATCGTTTCGTCGTAGCTTTTAATAGGAAAGACCTCCTCAAAAACTGCCTGCAGACCGTTCTCGGTGCGCTGGGAGGGAGGGACGTCTTTTTGCAGGAAATCCTCATAGGATTTTGACTGCACTTCAATAAGGTTTGGAGGTTCGATGACCTCCTCGATGGTTCCGAAGTATTCGCGCTTCAACATAGTGTAATCCGGATGGAATTTACACCGGACCCACAGGGGCCGGTGTTAGAGTTTTTGGTTTGGAATTGCAATTCCGTTTGTGTGCGGTGAGCGGGCACGAACGGAGAACAGCTGATTTCAGGTGGTGAAACGGGCTGATCTCCGGCCGGGCCCAATCCCGGTCAAGACCGGGACTGGGGTGAAATCCGGAGGGTCTACTTGAGCTCGACTTTGGCGCCGGCCTCTTCGAGAGCCTTTTTGGCTTCCTCAGCAGCATCCTTGGCAAGGCCTTCGGCCACAGCAACGGGAGCTGATTCAACAAGCTTCTTGGCATCGGCAAGACCGAGACCGGAAGCAACTCCGCGAACAGCCTTAATAACAGCAATCTTGTTGCCACCGGCTTCTGCGAGAACCACGTCGAATTCAGTCTTCTCTTCAGCTGGAGCTGCGTCAGCGGCTGGGCCGGCTGCGACTGCTGCAACTGGAGCGGCGGCGGAAACGCCCCACTCTTCTTCAAGGTTCTTAACCAATTCGGCTGCTTCCAAAACGGAAAGCTTACCGAGCTCTTCTGCTAATTTTGTAATGTCTGACATTGTATTGTTTTGTCGGTATCGTCGCGTTCAAGGCTTTTAAACATTTCAATCTCACTGCCGTAAGATCGACGAGGAACCAGTTTTGTTGTCCAGGAATTCCGCTCTTCGATAAATCGCCGATCGGAAAACCATCCGTTCAAATTTGTTAGGTTTAGCCTTCGTCCGGGAACTTGGCTTTGATGACACGGGCCAGCGATCCGGCGGGCTCGTTGATGGTGCGAAGCAACTTGGTTGCCGGCGCGTTGATGGTCGAAAGAAGCATTCCAAGCATAACTTCCCGTGAAGGAAGACTCGCAAGTGCGGTCACTTGGGCGGCATCAAGAACCGATCCGTCGAGGATTCCGGCCTTGATTTCGGGCTTATTGAACTCCTTGGCGAAGTTGGCAACAGCTTTGGCCACGCCACATACATCGGAATCCCCGGTGATGAAGGCGGTCTGCCCAACAAGGCTTTCGCTGAGGTCAGGAAGTCCGGCGTCGGCGAGAACACGCTTCATGAAGGTATTCTTAGCAACGTGACATTCGGCTCCGGCTTCGGAAAGACGACCGCGGAGTTCGTCAAACTCAGGAACAGTCACTCCGGTGTAGTCCACTACCAAGACGAAGGGAGACACGTCCACGCGCTCCTTGATTTCATCGAGAATGTATTTTTTATCTGGGTTCATGGCAGTAAATTAAGACGTAGTGTAAATGGATGGATCGAGGCTCAGTCCTGGTAGCATCGATGAAGAAATGGTGATATTCTCGATGTAGTTACCCTTCGCGGAAGCGGGTTTGGCTTTGACGAGACTCTCGATTAAAGCACCGGCATTTTCGGCAATCTGCTCCTCAGAGAAGGAAGCCTTTCCAACGGCAGCAGCGATGTTGGCGTTTTTGTCGATCTTATAATCGATACGACCGGCCTTAACAGCATTGACCGCCTTGGCGGTATCGTCGGTCACAGTGCCGGTCTTTGGGTTAGGCATGAGGCCGCGGGGTCCGAGAACCCGGGCAACCTTACGCACCTCCGTCATGGCGTCAGGAGTAGCGATGGCCGCGTCGAAATCAACGTAGCCACCTTGCACCTTCTTGATGAGATCTTCGAATCCCACTTCGTCAGCACCTGCTTCTTCGGCAGCCTTGGCCGCATCGCCTTGGGCGAATACGATCACGCGGACAGTCTTACCGGTTCCGTGGGGCAGGGCCACACTTCCGCGGACCATCTGGTCGCTTTTACGAGGATCGACACCCATGTTCGCTGAAATGGTGACTGTTCCGTCGAACTTGGGCGCGGGGAACTTCTTAAGAAGAGCGGCAGCGTCTGCGAGGGAGTATTTCGCTCCTTCTTCGACGAGGGCTGCGGCCTTCGCGTAACGTTTACTTCTTTTATTACTCATTGTCTTTTTGGCAGTGCGATCGGATGGCCTTTTAAACCACCCTCCTGCTATTTGATTGCCCTCCTCTCTTCAGAGTCGGGCGAGATTAAATTCAGGCTTCGATTTCGAGGCCCATCTGGCGGGCGGTGCCAGCCAGAATTTTGGCGGCCTGCTCGGGATCGTTCGTGTTGAGATCAACGATCTTGCGGTCGACGACCTCCATTAGCTTGGCGCGCGATAGCGTGCCAACCTTAACTTTGTTCGGTTCACCGGAACCGGAAGCAAGTCCGGCAGCCTTCTTGAGAAGCACCGCTGCGGGCGGCTGCTTGGTAACGAAAGTGAAGCTGCTGTCTTTGTAGACCGTGATAATCGTCGGGAGGAGATCTCCGGCAGACGCCTGAGTCGCCGCGTTGAATTCCTTACAGAAACCCATGATATTAACTCCGGCCTGACCAAGTGCGGGACCGACGGGAGGTGATGGATTTGCTTGTCCTGCTTGGATTTGCAATTTGAGAACGGATTTTACTTCCTTAGCCATGATATTAGGTGAGTGATAAAGTTTTGCCCTACGGGCGGAGAGGTGTGGTGGGTTTTATTGAAATAAAGTCAAGAAAGAAACAACTTAGGCCTTCTCAACCTGCCAGTATTCGAGCTCCACCGGGGTGGAACGACCAAAAATGGTGACCGCAACGCGGAGCTTGCCCTTTTCAGGGTCAATTTCCTCCACAATGCCGTTTTGACTTTCAAAGGGACCGTCGGAGACCTTTACGGTATCGCCAACTTCGAATTCGATGGACGGACGAACACTCCCTTCACGCTCCTCGATCTGACTGAGCATGCTGGCCACTTCCTTAGCACGCATCGGGATCGGCTGGCTCTTGGCCCCGGCAAATCCGATGGCTCCATCGAGTTCCTGCATGAAATACCAAGTATCCTCGACAACCTCGTTGTTGGGCTGCAGAAGGTGCATGTTGATGATGACGTATCCTGGGAAGAATTTCTTCTTACTCTCGGTCTTCTTACCGGCACGGACTTCGGAGACCAATTCGGTAGGAACAAGAACGTTGAAGATCTTGTCGCCAAGCTCTTCCGATTCCACGAGACGCTCGATGCGGCTTTTCACCTTCTGCTCCTGACCGGAGAGAACGTGAACCACATACCATTGGTCTTTCGGTGCGGGAATGGTGGGCATGAGAGTAGTAAAAAGTGATGGGTAAATAAAATGGGACGAAGGCGCCTATTGGGCGAGACCCCCGATGAATGTTACGGCTTGGGTATGAATGAGATCCCAGAGGCTGACGTAGGCGGCTAGCAGAATGATGGCAACCAGCACGACCAAAGTTGAATCAATCAATTCCTTGAATTTCTTGAATCCACGAACTTTGGGATCGGGATCCCAGGGCCAAGATGCTTTGCGGAGCTCGGTTTTGACCTCACCGATGAATTTGAAGGTTTTTTGGAACATGAAATTGAATGGTTGCTGACTGAAGTGGCAGGACAGGCGAGACTCGAACTCGCAACACCTGGTTTTGGAAACCAGTACTCTACCAATTGAGCTACTGTCCTTTTACTTTTAAAGATTTGTTTTTTGAGGCGACTGAGGGGGCACCCTTTACAGAGTGCCCCCATTAAAACCAGCCTGACAGACTGTCACCCGAGCGGGAAAACAATCTATCGATTTTAGTGATTATTCGAGAATGTCGCCAACACGTCCGGCACCAACGGTGCGGCCGCCTTCACGAATCGCGAATCGCATGGACTTCTCCATGGCAACCGGAGTGATCAGTTCGATCGTGAGACTGACATTATCACCAGGCATCACCATTTCAACTCCATCAGGAAGAGAAATAGAACCAGTCACGTCCGTTGTGCGGAAGTAGAACTGTGGACGGTAGTTGCTGAAGAATGGAGTGTGACGTCCACCTTCGTCCTTCGAGAGAACGTAAACTTCAGCAGTAAACTTGGTGTGAGGAGTTACAGAACCAGGCTTCACGATACACTGACCACGCTCAAGGTCGTCCTTCTTAAGTCCGCGGACAAGAAGACCGACGTTGTCCCCTGCACGACCTTCGTCGAGCAACTTACGGAACATTTCGATGTCAGTAATGGTGGTTTTCTGAGTGTCGCGGATACCCACGATCTCAACTTCACCCATCTTCTCGATGATACCACGCTCAATACGTCCGGTAGCAACGGTTCCACGTCCTTCAATCGAGAACACGTCCTCAATAGGCATGAGGAAGTCCTGATCAACCGGGCGCTCAGGCTCAGGAATGTAGCTGTCAACAGCGTCCATGAGCTTTATAATGTTCTCCTTCTGGGCGGCGTCGCCCTCAAGAGCACCAAGGGCGGAACCCTTGACAATGGGGATGTCGTCCCCGGGAAATTCATACATGCTAAGCAACTCGCGCACTTCCATTTCGACGAGCTCAAGGAGCTCTTCGTCGTCGACTTGGTCGGTCTTGTTGAGGAAGACCACGAGAGCGGGCACACCAACCTGATGGGCAAGCAGGATATGCTCACGAGTCTGGGGCATTGGGCCGTCCGCAGCGGAAACCACGAGAATACCTCCGTCCATCTGGGCGGCTCCGGTAATCATGTTCTTCACGTAGTCAGCGTGACCTGGGCAGTCAACGTGAGCATAGTGACGAGTGTCGGTTTCATATTCGACGTGTGCGGTGGAAATAGTAATTCCACGCGCCTTCTCCTCTGGAGCGGCGTCGATTTCGTCATAAGCCTTGGCTTCTCCACCCATCTTCTCAGCGAGGACGGTGGTGATAGCGGCGGTGAGGGTGGTTTTACCGTGGTCAACGTGGCCGATGGTGCCGACATTGACGTGAGGCTTATTCCTTTCGAACTGTTCTTTAGCCATTGTTCTGGTTGGTTTTAATTTAGCTGTTTTTGTCGTTTGGAGATTTCTGCTGGAGCTTTTGGCGGGAATTGAACCCGCGACCTCGTCCTTACCAAGGACGCGCTCTACCCCTGAGCTACAAAAGCAATTCCTACAAAATTCTGTCAGTCGCAATTAGCATTGGGACAAGCGCACACAAGACCATTTCTAGGTTTTATCTGCCACTCCCCGCTGCTCAAAGCGAGCGGGAAGCTATCAAAGTCGGTCACTCTGTCAAAAGTATTTTCAAAAGAATGTCTCTTTCGCTGGAAACCCCGTAAAATGAAGGTTTTCGAGGGGTTCCTCAAGCCAAAAAGTGGCGTTTGAAACCCCTATTTACCCAATTATTCTTCAATTAAACGATTAAACCTCTCGATTCGCTCCGTAATACCGGATTCTTCGTCGATATCGACAATCACGCCACAGAGCCTCACCGGCCCCTTGGCCACCGGAAATCGCGTCGGTAATCCCGTCCGAAAGCGCCAAACCACCGAATCCACCTCTCTCCCCAAGACGGACACATCCGGCCCACACATCCCGGCATCGGTCAAATAAGCCGTTCCACCGGGAAAAATCGTCTCATCCGCCGTCTGAACGTGGGTGTGTGTGCCCACCACCAGGGAAGCCAGCCCATCCAAAGCCCGTCCCATCGCGATTTTTTCGCTCGTGGCCTCGGCATGGAAATCCACCACGATCATTTTCACCCCCTCCTCCTCCCGAAGACGCTTAATCTCGCCTTCCAGCATCGTTAAAGGATTTTCCAGCGGCGGATTCATAAAGGTCCGCCCCATCGCATTCAAAACCGCCACTTTCCCCTTCGCCGTCTCCAGCACCACTGATCCTTTCCCTGGCGCCTCCGACGGAAAGTTGATCGGTCTCAATAGCCTCGGCTCCGTCGGGAAATAATCCAAAATATCGCGTTGGTCCCAAACATGATCTCCCGTCGTGACCACCGCCGCCCCTGCCCGAAGCAGGTCAATGCTGATTTTGGGGGTAATCCCACGCCCTCCGGCGGCATTTTCACCGTTTATAATGATGAAATCCACTTCCTCCGATTTCTTGATCTCCGCCAATTGGCCAATCACCGCGGCACGGCCGGGCGAACCAACCACATCTCCCAAAAATAAAACTCTCATCATGGCACTACTTTTTTTTGAAGTTGCGAGCCCTTCGGCAACGCTCCATCAGTGAAGCATGACAAAAGGGGGCCGGACAACGTCAATCCACTGGATCGTGATCGCCCTCGTTGTTTTGGTCGCAGGATATCTCCTCACTCGCAAAGGCGAAGAGGCCCTGCCGCCTCCACCTCAAACCAGCCTCCGGACCGAGCTTGTCCTGGCCCAACTCGGTATCCCGCCGGACTGGTCGCAACTCAACCGCTTCCAGGATACCATTTCGCGCGGCACCTTCCTCGAGCGCCGCGAAACGGTCTATACCAGGAGCGACAGCTGGAAAAAATGGATCGAGGTCTCTGACACCGAGGCCACCTTGATTACTGCGGAGGATCCTTTCATCCTCCGCTTTGCCAAATCCGACAAGAACTCTCCGGGCTCGATCTGGAATTGGAAAAAACGATCTGAACTCCTCCCTTCAAGAAATCTTCCCCTCGAAGGCCTCATCATCGCGATAGACCCCGGGCACATCGGTGGAAAATTTGCACAAATCGAAAAGCGCAAACTCAACTATCCCAACACGCCGGTCATCGAGGAAGGCACCATGACTCTTCGCACCGCAAAGTACCTTAAACCACTTCTCGAAAATCTCGGCGCGAGCGTCTCTCTCACCCGAACCAAAACCGAACCCGTCACCCCGCTCCGCGCCAAAAACTTCCCCGATCCGCAGCTCTTCTATCGCACCGCCGAAATCCGAGCCCGCGCCGACCTCATCAACAAACAGATCAAACCCGACCTCGTCATCTGCCTCCACTTTAATGGCTCGGGCTCTCCGGCACTCTCCTCCGGACAACACTTCCATGTCATTCTCCCCGGAGCCTTTCACGAATCCGAAATCGCGCACGACGACGAACGCTTCGAAATGCTCCAACGCCTCCTCTCCGGCACCATCGATGAAGAACTCCCACTCGCCGCCAGCATCGCCGCCTCCTTCGAGGAAGAAACCGATCTGCCAGCCTACACCTATCGGGCCAATCACCAATTTTCGACCAATCTCGACAACAATCCTTTCCTCTGGGCCCGCAACCTTCTCGCCACCCGCCTCTACCAGTGCCCCGTCATTTTTCTGGAACCCTATGTCATGAACAGCACCAACTTTGTCGAACGCATCAAGGCCGGGGACTACGAAGGCATTAAATTTATTGATGGCAAAAATCGTCGCTCGGTATATCTCGAATATGCCCACGCCGTTGCAGACGGGCTCGCGAGACACTACACTTCGACTCATGACTAACCTCCTCATCGCAGGCGCCGGATTTCTTGGCTCGGAAATCGCCCGACAAGCGGCCCCGGATTTCAAGGTCACCACGCTCACCAAATCCGGCGGCGATGGCTCCCTCGCCTGCGACCTCTCATCGAAGTCCGACATCAAAAAACTCCGCGAGAAAATCTCCACCCCCGATCTCATCATCCACTGTGCCAGCTCCGGCCGCGGCGGACCCGAGGCCTATCAAGCGATCTTCGTCAACGGCACCCGCCGCCTCAAAGAGATCTTCCCGGAAGCCCATCTCCTCTTCACATCCAGCACTTCCGTCTACCATCAGACCGAAGGCGAAACCGTCGATGAAACCAGCCCCACTTCTCCCGAACGCGAAACAAGCCGTCTTCTCTTAGAAGCAGAGAAACAAGTCGATACCGCCGCCCGCCTTGCGGGGCTTTACGGCCCCAACCGCAGCGTCATCCTTCGCAAGTTTCTCGCCGACGAAGCCGTCATCGAAGAAGACGGCCGACGTATCCTCAATCAAATCCACGTCCAAGACGCCGCCAGCGCCTGTCTCTTTTTAGCCAAGGGAAAACACTCTGGCGTCTTCAACGTCACCGACGACGAACCGATGAGCCAGCTCGAATGCTACCAAGACCTCGCAAAGCACTTCAACAAGCCCCTCCCTCCCACCGGAGAGCGCAAGCTCTCCAACAAGCGTGCATGGACCCACAAGTCCGTCAAAAATGCAAAACTTCGCCATCTCGGATGGAAACCCAAGTTCCCCCACTTTTTCTACGCTCTCAAAGAGTAGACGAAAGCTCCAGCTTTCGATCCCTGCCATCCACAATGAAAGCTGAAGCTTTCAACTATTCTCCTCTGCTACGCGATAATCTTATCCACCAGCTTGCTATCGCGCTTCTCTGGTCCTAATTCACTCTTCGCTCCCGTGGTCTTGATCATGGTATTGTAAACATCCAAGCCTTCGGAATTCACATCAACAATCTCGCCGGTCTTAAGTCGTCCTCCCGCTCCGGTCACGGCATGGAAGACGCCTGAAAGCTCGCGCTTGGTATCGTTATGACGACCGTCACCCGACTCGGTGGAAATGGTGATCATGGCATTCTCAAGAATCGTCTTCCCATTCGCCTCGCGACAGTCATCAGCCGAAAGCAAGGACAAGAAATGCGCCACTTCGCGCATCTTCATATGAGCATGCATGCGAAGCTGTTCGTTTTTCTTGTCTTCTCTGAATTTGTGCCACCATTCGTGAGAACACCCCTTGTCGCCCGACGCCCTCAACTGTCCGGGGTCGTCAAAGGTGTAACGCTTTTCTCCATTGTAAAAGTAGTCGCCCTTCAGACGAATCCGCTCTCCGGCTGCCAAAAATGTCAGCGACCCAAAACGCGCGCGATCGGTTTGAATCGCGAGCGCATAAAGCTCCGACATCAAGTGCCATTCCCGCGTTAGCTCCTCGAGAGTAATATCAATCCCCTGCCCGCCCGGATCAGCCTTTCCACCATGAGGTAGCTCTGACGGCTTCGGCTGATCGGGAGCATTTTGATCGACTTCAAATTGAAAAGCCCGGCGTTCGTATTCGCGAACCCGGTCAAGATGATCCTTGAAACGCCCTTTCGATTCCACCCCCAGCGGCGAACGATTTCCCGAATAAAACTGATACTGCTCCAGGACTGAATCAAGCACGCTCTTCTTCAGCCGCGCACTCGCTTCATCCACCCCCTGAATCCGACCAAAGACCCGCGCAAAGACATCCATCGGGCGTTCCTGCATCGAAGCCGCCACCGTGCCGTCCTCTTTATAGGAATGCACGTAGCGACTTACCCGGCTACGACGGAAAAAAGTCCCCGCCACCAGAGTCGGCACAATCCCTTTTGGCTGACCATTGGGATAGTGCTCCTTGAGAAGAAGCTGATCAATCGAGGCTCCGCCCGACTTTGCCTCGCCATCCGGTCGAGTCGCCGTGAATGCTGCCGACGCCCCATCAAAATGCGCATTAATCCCAGACTCATCAGCCCGCACGTGATCGACGCCCCGCATGATGAGCAACTTATCCGCGAGCGGCTTAAGTGGCTCCATCACTCCGTCAAATCCCTCCTTCTGAAGTGGAGCCGGAATACCCAGCCCAAAGAAGACATTGAAAGCCCGCATGGGAATCTGCGAGGCCGGTTTTTTCACGGTCGCGGCCAGCGACATCTCCTCGAAAAACGGCAAGCCAATCGTGGTTCCGGCAAGGCTGCGAAGTAAAGTGCGGCGGTTCATAATTCTACTGGGTGATCAAGGGTGAGGTGGCCAAAGCGGTAATGACATTCTGATAGGTATGGCCGCGCTTCGTCGATTCCAAATGCACGGAATAAAGATGCGGGCGATCGCTTGTCGCGATGGGGCGCCCGAGAGCAAATTGGGCCAACTTCCAGGTAATATTCTCCTGCACCCGCTGACTGGCTGCAAGGAGGTCAAACAACTCCGGCGCGGTATGATATTTCACCACCTTCTTCGCCCCGGGAATGAAGACCTCGCCATCCTGCCGAAGGTCGTTCTTAAACCCGTCGGCTATGGAATAATGCCCGGTTCCATCATAGCGCTCCAAGGCAAAGGCCAAGGGCTCGAACTTGGCATGACACCCTCCGCAAGACTCTGCTTTCATTCGCTTTTCGGCGACATGTCGTTGAGAGCGTCCCGGCGCCGAAGGAACTGGCGTGGTGTCCGTTCCAGGCGGCGGATCCTTCACCGAACCACGCAACAAGTCATGCAAGACAAACAATCCCCTCGTCACCATCGAGGCATCATCACCACCCATCGTGAGCAAGCTTCCCTGGGTCAGCAACCCTCCGCGCGAAGGATTCTTTTCAAGATCGACCCGCTTAAGCTCCTCCTCTTTTCCTGAAACCGTCAAACCATAATGCTTCGCCAAACGTGGCGTCACAAAGGTTACTTGCGCATTCAAAAGATCGGATAGCGGTCGCTTCTCCTCCCACAAAATATGCTTCACGAAAGCATCGGTCTCCCGCCGCATATCATGGGCCAATTTTGGATCCCAATTGGGATACTTCTCCTTTCCAGGCTGCAAGTGATCAAGGCGCTCCAGATGCAACCACTCCGCGATAAATGTCTGGGACTGTGTCACCGCCCGGGGATCTCGCAGCATGCGCTCGACCTGTCGCCTAATCTGCCCCGAATCATACAATTGATTCTTCTTCGCTGCCTCCAGCAACTCACCATCCGGCGGACCACCCCACACCAGGTAACTCAATCGCGAAGCGATTTCATACGAGCCAATCTGTCCTTTCGGCTCGATCCGATAGTGAAACTTCGGCGACTGCAGCATCGCCTGCAGGATATACCCGACCGCGACATCAAATCCTTCTCCCGTCGCTACTACGGTAGTGGAAATCCCCTGATAGAGATCCACATCCTGACTGCTCAACGGCCCTCGCAACACCCAGTGGCCCATCGATTCGATCAAGGCCCGAATGGGCTTCTGAGTGACACTTCGACTCCTTGAAAACCTCTTCGCAAAAGCCCCGACATCCATCCGCTCCACAATCAACTCCGCCAAACGGGCATGCGCTTCGACGTGCTTGAAATCGACCCCCAAATTATACGCGGTATTGGTAAACCCATCCGCTCGCAAATCCGGCGGCAGCATTTCCATGGCCTCTTCGAATATATCCACGCCCGTGACCACACGCACCGTTTCAACATACTCACTCCGGGTGAGACGACGGGGGTAATTCTGAGCGTTAGAGTTCAAGGTATGCGCCGAAGGGTCAAGTGTTTCGCTCGTCCAAACCGCGCCCGTTTCAATCCACTCGCGAAGATATTTTTTCTCTGTCGAAGTAAGAGCATCGCGTTTCTCGGGCATCTCATCCGACTCCACCGAATCCCAAAGCACACTCTTCTTGAGGTGACCTGCCGAGATCACTTTCGCATCAGCAAAAGCAGTCGTCCGCTGGGAAAGATCGAGGTCCCCTTCCGCCGTGCTGGCATCGTGACACTCCAGGCAATGCCGCGCAAAAATCGGCTCGATCTGTGCAATAAACAACTCCCGGCTCCTCCTTTTCGCCAACTCCGCCGGAGTGGCTTTTGGCCTCGGCTTATGTCCCGACTCAAAAAGTCCACGCACCTCTGATTCGCTCAGGGCCCGATCATAAATCGCGACCTGATGGTATTCCCCCAACCACGGCCGGTCTCCGGTAAATTCATTTCCCAATGCCAACAAATACCCGCCATCCCAATTGCTCGTTACGCCACTGACCGTCTTTTCTCCGGACTTCCGGCCATTCAGAAAAACCCGCGCCCTGCCATCCCGGCTCCGCGTGTAAACGACGTGCGTTTTTTCCAGCTTCACACTTCGTCCCGATGAGGGAAGCGACGGGATCCCGTTCTTGTCATTTTTCGTGGTCCGCAAACGCACATCATATTTGTCTCCCTCCTGCCCAAGAGTGAAATTTCGGTGAGTCGAATCCTTCGAAAGACTCACGATCCGCGCGGGACCGGCTTGTTTCCCATTCGCCGGAGTGATCCATGCCGACAATGTTATCTCTCCCGACTTCTTCACCGCAGAAATCAATCTCGCCGGAGGACGTTCACTTTTGATCATCGTCGACTTGATCACACGCAATCCACTCGCCTCCCGCTTCACCGCCTTGAGATCAGAAATGACCAAATTCACGGCCGGCTTCGCTCCCGATTGGTCCACAATCTTCGCTCCACTCTTCTTATCGAATTGATACAGCACCACCGGCTGTGGAGCGCCCCATAAGGACGATGACGCGAGAAAGATAGAAAGCAACAAACGCATGACAAACCGGATCTGACCTATACGGAGGTCGACCGGAGAATTTTCCAAGCAAAAGATTGGCCCTGAACGAAGACAGACCTATGTTTTCCTCCATGAGATCAGCGGTCCTGTTCCTCGCCGTCGCGGCCGGATACATCCTGCTGCAAGGATCTCCCGTCTCATGGCATCCCATTCTTCGAGTTTGTCTTGCCGTCACCGCCCTCGTCATCGGCATCATTATTTGGGGAAAACGAGACAAACCCACCAGCACCGTGGCCCAACCAGCCCGTCCGCCCAGGTGGCTCGACTACCTCACTGTCGGGGTTGCTCTCCTCGTCGTGGAGTGCTTTTTCCTCTTCGTCCTCGCCACTGTTCCTGACAAGGCGGAAATACTCGCTCTCGATCTCGATTCCCATCTCCATCCGGAAGGGTATGAAACCGAAGAAGAATCCGGCCCCGGTGAAGGTGCTGGAAAAAGCTCCGGAGATCAACTCAGCTCAGGCAACTGGCTCTGGCGCGGAAAAGGCGAAATCCATCTTCAAAGCAAAGGTCGGATCCGCCCCTCCAACCGCCCGGAAGTCTACCTCTGGCCCAAGAGCGACAAAGACTACAAGCTTTTCAACAACAGCCAGCGCTTCCTGAGAATCTTCACTCTGGCCACTTACAAGAAGGCCGTTTGGTCACCTCTCGTCACTGTCCCCCACACTCTCAGCGCCGAGGATGGCCGGATCGCTCTCAATTCAAAATCCGGAAGAACCGTCGAATACGAAATCTCACACCAGGAAAATGCCAAGGGCCGTAGCCTTGCCGTCACCATTCCAACGCTCAACTCAATCGAAATTCCCTTCCTCCGCGAAACCGCCGCAGACACTTTCCGCCTCCCTCCCATCGCCGCAGACAAGACCATTTATCGCTATGCAGCCACCTCCACTTTGGGAACCTTCGACACCATCCCGGAATCGGCCTCCTTTGAACCCGCCATCGACCCAAGAGGCGAGTATCTCCAACTTCCCAAAGACGATCTTCTCCGCGAGCGCCTCGACACTCTCGCCGCGACCTTCACCGGGTCACCCCGGGAATCACTGAGACAACTCCGCGCCTATCTTTTGCAAAATTGCACCTATTCGCTCGAAGTCGACATTCCTGATGGGAGCGATCCACTCGAAGACTTTCTCTTCGAATCCCGCAAAGGCTACTGCACTCATTTCTCCAGCGCCGGAGCCCTCCTCGCCCGCGCATTGGGGTTCCCTTCCCGCATCGCCTTTGGATGGTCCGGAGGTCGCTACTACGGAGGACAAAACTTCTACGTCTTCCGCGGTCGCGAAGCCCACGCCTGGACCGAGATTCATCTCAAAAATCACGGCTGGGTCATCTTCGATACCACTCCGGTTTCACGAGGGGAAGGATCCCCCAGTGTCGCCAACCAAGATGAGGAATCGCCCACCGATTTTAACGAAATGACGGACGAGAGCGTTACCGTCGGCTCGCTCGCTCCACTTAAAAACGCCGCCCTTAGCGTTGGCTCTCTTGCCCTCGTTGCCTTTATCATTGCGGTCATTGCCCGGCGCCCCAAGGGAAAGAATGCCGCTACCCGCTCCGCCGCCAACTACCTCCCACCCAACCCGAACTACCTCACCCTTTTCAAACGAGCCTGCTCCGCCCACGGATACCCCATGCCCGCCGGCCGTACCCTCCG
>JAKMEV010000083.1:0-7858 GCA_022425785.1 Akkermansiaceae bacterium
TCCTTGAGGAGAGATGTGATGTTTTCTTCGGAAAGTTGCGCGAGGGGATTAAGGCAGCGGCCGGGTCGGGCGAGGGCCTGAGTGAGACGCGGAAGGCTGAGGGCGGTGTTGACTTCATTGGGCGCGAGAACGATGCGGGGGACGTCGCGGTCGTTACTGGTGCGGGTGAAGAAGGTGGGGCCGGATTCGGTGAGGACGATATGGAGAATGACGTCATCGAAGAATGGACTTTCACGATGACCGTGGAGTTCCCAGCTGCGGGAATCGAGATCGAGCTCGATAGGACCGGAGTGAATTTCACCATCGATCTCGACGGAGGCGGCGAGGAAATCGGGACCGGCACCGCGATTCCATTCGCCGGGAGAGATAATGCGGATTTTTTGGCCGTGGTTGGCAGTGTGTTCACAGGAGAAATGCCCGGCAAACCAATGGGATTGGATTTCGATTTCGTCGAAATTTGGTCGCGCCAAATTCTCTGCCACCAGATTGGTGGCTGGGGCGCAATCATTGAGAAGCTGCGCGTAGGTCATTTCTTTTTGGCAGGCGGCGGAGCAGGGGGATCCAGAATTGTAATGAGGCCATCGACTGATTTAACTTCGGGGAGGTCTTCATAGCTAGCCTTGGCTTTCTTGAGAATAATGAGTGCTTCGCCGTGTTTCTTCTGGCGGCGGTTAAGTTCGACAAGATTGAGGTCCTGCCGGAGTTTGTCAGCGGGGTTTTGATAGAAACCTCTGGCTTTGATGAATGACTCGGTGGCGTCTTCCCAATTTTCTTCTTCGAGTGCTTGCATGCCGAAGTGTTCCTGAATGATGCCGCTTTTAAACTTTTTGGACGCTTGGGTGAGATTGGCCCGACGTTCTTTTGCATCCGCCCATCGATTCTGGGCCAGGCGGATGGCTTTGAAGTCACGATCTTCTTTGAAGTCGGAGAGGGTTTCGTTGAACTTTTTGTAGGGACGATAAAGTGGGTCGCCGATAACGACACTTTGCCAGGAGATGACATTCATCGCCATGTAGGCTGACTCGATGAGAGAGTATCCTTTGAGAAGTCGGTCGTGAAAAATGCTAAAGTCGTGACTGGCCTGAAGGTAGGGTTCCCAGACGTTGCCGAGAGTGGCGGCGGCTCCGCGGTCGATGAGTGCGGCGCTCCAGTTCTGAGTAGGATTGTTGAGTTGTTTGGCGCTGAAGGAGTGAAGGTGAACGGCGATGGCGCCAGGCTTGAGTTTCATCTTGGGGTCGAGGAAGGGGCCGTTGCGATGCTGAGTATACCAGCCGAAGTAGAGGGCAGCATCGGTCATGGGATAGTGGCTGGTGAAGGTGTTCTTTTGTCGGTCGACGACGGTTGGAATGCCGACTTCAAGGTTTTTTGTGACGATAGTGCTCATCCATTGATCTCCGATGGCAAAGCCTCCACCTTTGAGTGCGTGGTCGATATAGGCCCGACCCCAGAGTCCTTTTTCTTCAATTTCCAGTGAATCAAGAACCATGCGCTTGCAGTGATCCTGGGTGGGGCCGTCGAGGCGACCGACGAGATAGATGAGGTCGAGGTTGGATTGGATGAATGGGAGATCCTTTTTGAAAAACGGATTGGGGATGACGCCAGCGATGGGATATGGGTCGACGCCGAATAGGGCGAGCTCTGAATCAACCGAGGCTTCGGTGTTCTTGCCAAATTGTTTTACTTTGGCGAGTTCTTCGGCGCTTGCTTCACTTCGGCTGATGCGAAGAGGCATGCCCCGCATGAGGACGATGCTGCGGATGTGGCTTTGAGAGGGAATAGTTGTGCCACTTACGTCTTTGGAAAGAGTCCACCATTTGGACTCAGTGAACTTTTGGCGGAGGGGATCGCGGATCGTTTTATTGTAAGTGGCGCGGTCGATGGTGGCCTTCTCGGTGGTAGAAACTCCGACGATCTGCGTGGTTGGGATTTTCCGCATCAGCGAATAGAACTCGGCCAACTCTTTGGAATCTTCCGAGTTGCTGTTGTAGACGACAAGGATGTGTCCGGGTTGGAGCGGTGCCGGGGCGGCGAGGACCGGAACGATCAGGGCAAGAAAAAGGAGGAGGCGCATTATTTGAGAAGATTAAGGCTGAGGCCGTCGTATGCCAGCGAAACATTCGGTGAGAGAGAGGCGCAGACTTCCTCGCGGTTGATTTCGTGGGAGAGATGAGTGAAGTGGGATTGGCGGGGTTTGAGCTCCTCGATGGTGGCGAGGGCTTCGGGGATGGTCATGTGGGTGTGATGATCTTCGTAGCGAAGCGCGTCGATGATAAGGATGTCAAGGTTCTGAAGGAGAGCAAGAGACTCGGGTGGGATCGTTTTAACGTCGGGGAGGTAGGCCACGGAAAGGTGATCGGGGAAGTCGAAGCGAAAGCCGTGGGTGCGAACCCTGCCGTGTTTAACCTCGATCGGGGTGATTTTGAGGCCGTTGAATTCGAAGGCTTCTTCGAAAGGGCGTGGGTCGGGGTGGACGTAGCCACGTTGTTTGCCTTTGTTGAGAAAGGCCCAAGGGAACATGCGGTCGAGGCCGCAAAGGGTTTCGGGAGATCCGTAGAGCGGGAGGGGATCGTCGCGATGCCAGCAGAAGGCGCGGATTTCATCGAAGCCCGCGACGTGATCGACGTGCTCGTGGGTGTAGAGGACGGCGTCGACGGCAGTGATGTTCTCCCGGAGCGCTTGTTCGTGAAGGTCGGGGCCGGTGTCGATGAGGAGACGCCCCCAAGGGCCCTCAATCAAGGCGGAGCTGCGGAGACGGCGGTCATGGGGGTGATCCGAGGCGCAAGTCGGGCAGGGACAGCCGATAACCGGCACGCCGACCGAGGTGGCGGTGCCCAAAAAAAGGAAGCGGCTTTGATCCGAACACGTGCTCATGGTTGCAACTGGGCGAAAGCCTTGCATAATCGCCTCTTCATCGCAAAACGGAATGCTCACTCTTCTCAAGATTCGTAACCTCGCCCTCGTCGATCAACTGGAATGGGAACTCGGAAGTGGATTGGTCGGGGTGACCGGGGAGACTGGTGCGGGCAAGTCGGTGATCGTAGGTGCGCTCAAATTGGTATTGGGAGAGCGGGCCGATAAAGGGTTGATTCGCACTGGCGAAGAGCAATGTAAGGTCGAGGCGATTTTTAATTTGTCTGCTTCAAGTGCCATCGATGCCATTCTCGAGGAAGTGGGGCTCGATCCTTGCGATGAAAACGAGCTGATCATTCGTCGCGTGGTGGGCACGAGTTCGAACAAGCAGTTTGTGAATAACGGAGCGGCGACCCTGGGTGTGTTGCGAAAAATTGGGCAACACCTGGTGGATCTTCACGGGCCGCACGATCACCAGTCCTTGCTTTCGGCAGAGCGGCAGCTGGCGATGTTGGATGCCTACAGCGGAGCGGTAAAAGATTTGGCGGGCTATCGTGAGCAGTGGGCGAGTTGGCGGCAAGCTGCGGATGATTACGAAACGGCGCGAGCCCAGCGCGAGATTGGTGATCAGGAAAAAGAGCTTTTGAGATTTCAGGTGGAGGAAATTGACTCGGCTGAATTGAAGCCGGGCGAAGAGGAGGAGTTGGAAGAGCGTTATCGTCGCACGAGTAATGCGAGTCGTCTTGGCGAGCTTGCCGGGAAGGCGGTTCAGTTACTGTCGACAACGGTGAATTCAGGACTTGAGGAGTTACAGCGTACCGTGGCAGAGCTTTCATCGATTGATCCGGCGATCAAAGACCTTTCCGATGAAGTGGAAGGCGCAAATATTCAGATGCAGGAATTAGAGCGTGGACTCGCGGATTATCTCGGTGAGTTGGAATTGGATCCGGAGGAAGTGCGCGAGGTGGAGGATCGCTTTAATCTTGTGGAGAACTTGAAGCGGAAATACGGACCTGACTTGGAGGATGTCATTGATCATGCAGAGGAAGCCCGGCAACGACTAGCTGGCTCGGATAACCGGGAAGAGTATCTCAAGGGCCTGAAAGAATGTGTGGATGACGCGATGAAGACTCTTCGATCCAGAGCTCGCAAGATGAGCACGAGGCGTAAGAAGCATGCCACAGCTTTGGCGGATGAAGTGAGATCTCATCTCGTTGATTTGGGGTTCAAGCAAGCTGAGTTTGAAGTGCAGCTGGAAGTCCGGGAAGAACCGGGACCGTATGGTCTTGAGAATGTCGAATATCTCTTCGGTCCGAATCCGGGAGAGCCGCTCAAGCCGCTCCGGCAGGTCGCTTCGAGCGGGGAGATTTCGCGAGTGATGTTGGCAGTGAAAAATGCGCTGGCTGATCAGGATAGCACGCCTTTGATGGTGTTTGATGAAATTGATGCCAATGTCGGCGGGGAAATTGCTCGGGCGGTGGGCGAAAAAATGGCGAGTCTGGGTGAGCGGCATCAAGTGGTTTCGATTACGCACTTTCCGCAAGTGGCAGCCGTGGCGCATCAGCATTTTCTGGTCGAGAAGCGAGTGGAGGGAGGTCGCTCGATTTCCTCACTCGTCGAAGTCGCCGGAGAGGAGCGAGTTGAAGAGTTGGTTCGGATGCTTGGAGGCGGAGGAACCGAAGTCCGCGAGATGGCAAAATCGCTTTTGAGTTAGGAGTGGCGAATCTTTGCAAACTCCATGACTTGTGGATAGAAGATGTGGAAGGCTTTGCTGTAGGAGTGGTAGTGAGAAGTGAGGTCTTCTTCGGATCCGACGAGTGGGCTCAGGAATTTTCGGCGTGAGCTAACGCGTCGGAAGGTGAGGGCGAGGCCGTCAATGACCTCGTTGGGAAATTGCGGCCTAAGGCTTTCCGGAGTGCCTCGAACGAAGTCACCCAGAAGTGCGCCCACGCGGGAGGCGTCGGTGTTTTTAGCGAGATGAAAGTGAGCGAGAAAGTTCAAGGCTTGCGGTTGGGATAGGGCCTGATTTATGAAGTGTCCATGATCGTATGGTGGAACGAACGTTTACTTCTCGAGGGCGAGGTGAAAATTTCACCGTTTGATTCCTGTCTGCTTCGAGGGGAGGGCGTATTTGAAACTATTCTGGCGAAGGATGGACGGATTGTTTCCTGGCCACGGCATTTAAAGCGACTTCGGAATTCCGCTGATCTCCTGGGAGTGGATGTGCCGGAGGAAAGCACGCTGGTAGAGGCAATGCGGATGCTTCTTGATGAAAATGATTTGTCCGAAGGAATGGCTAGGATTCGAATAACGCTCGGGGACAATCAACTGGTGACGGCGGTGCCTTTGCCGGAACGGGGAGAAACTGCGCGGATTACTCTCGTGGATCTTTGTCGCAACGAGAGGAGCCCGCTGTGCCACGCCAAGACCTGTTCCTACGCTGAAAATATGCTGTCATTGGCCAAAGCTAAGGAGGCGGGAGCAGATGAAGCGATTTTGTCGAATACCAAGGGGGAACTTTGTGAAGGGAGTATGTCGAACGTCTTCTTTGTGAAGGATGGGAAGATTTGCACGCCGGCTCTGGAGTGTGGGTGCCTGCCGGGAACGGTGCGTGAAGCATTTCTTGAGATTGGGGAGGTCCAAGAAGGGCGTTGGCCGATAGAGGTCCTGAGCGAGGCTGGGGAAATTTGGCTGACAAGTTCGACCCGTCTGGTGAGCTGGGTGAGTCACTATGGTGAACATGATTTGGGAGAGCCTTCAGAGCTCTTTCATAATAGCCGGGAGGCCTTGATAAGGCACATCGGAGCATTCTAGTCTTCCGGCGACTGCGGTATTTTGCTTAAACGTTTTTGTGAATTTCCCTCACAAACTGCTTTTTCTTATTCTGGCGTCGCAGGCGTGTGCAAAATCGCCGCTTACATTCAATAAGGACATTCGCCCGATTCTTTCGGACAAGTGTTTTGCCTGTCATGGTTTCGACGAAGAAACCCGGGAGGCCAAGCTGCGGCTCGATACTCCGGAGGGGGCATTCAAAAAAAAGAAGCGGGGAAAACCGGCGATTGTTCCCGGGAGGCCGGATGAGAGTGAGTCGTGGCTGCGCATCATCTCCAAGGACGAGGATGATGTCATGCCTCCGCCGGATTCGCATAAGCAGCTGACTTCGGAAGAGAAGGCGGTCATCCGTGAATGGATTGCTGAAGGAGCGGAGTATCAAAGACACTGGGCTTTTGAGGCTCCGGTGAAGGGGAAGATTCCAGGGGGAGAAGGAACAGTGATTGACCGCTTCGTAGGGGCCGGTTTGGAAAAAGAAGGAGTGGGCTTTTCCCCGGAAGCGGATCGCGCGACTTTGATTCGGAGAGTGAGTTTTGCGTTGACCGGTTTGCCGCCTTCGATTGAGGAGGTGGAGAGTTACCTCGATGATCAATCGGCTAATGCTTACGAGAAAATGGTCAAGAAATACCTCGCTTCAGATCGGTATGGTGAGGAAATGGCGCGGCATTGGTTGGATGCGGCGCGTTATGGAGACACTCATGGAATGCACCTCGATAATGAACGTCAGATGTGGGCTTACCGGGATTGGGTGATTGAATCGTTTAATAAAAACTTGCCCTACGATGAGTTTACGATTCAGCAATTAGCCGGGGACTTAATGCCGAATCCGACCCAGGGACAAATGGTGGCTACCGGGTTCAACCGTTGTAATGTCACTACCGGTGAAGGTGGTAGCATCGCGAAGGAGTTCGTCTTTCGTTACGCCGTTGATCGGGCAAGCACCACGGCGCAGGTTTGGTTGGGTCTGACAGCAGCCTGTGCGGTATGTCATGATCACAAATACGATCCGATTACTTCCAAGGATTTCTATTCGCTTTATGCCTTTTTCAACTCCAATGCCGACCCGGCGATGGACGGAAACAAGTTGCTCACGCAGCCGGTGGTCAAAGTGAAGAGCCCGGACTACGATGAAAAGATGAAGGCGTTTTCGGAGCGGGAGAGTGTTCTTGCAAAGAAGATGGCCAAGATTTCGAAATCGCTGACTTATAAAGATCCAGTCGAGAAAAAATCACGTCCTCCCCAGGCGGTGCAGGAACAGGTTTGGTTTGACGATGCTTTTCCCAAGGGCGCGAAGGTAGGGTCGTCAGGGCATCCTCTGACACTTGTAGATTTCCCAGTAAAGACCGGAAAGAAATCGTTGAAGCGAGGAGGCCCGGCGATGGCGCAGGATTACTATCAGGCGGGAGCCGCTCCTTTGGTTGTGCCGGCGAATGCGAAGTTCTTCCTCAATGTTTATCTCGACCCAAAAGATCCGCCGGAAGAGGTCATGATTCAGTTCCATACCAGTGGTTGGAGTCACCGGGCTTTGTGGGGTGCAGACGTGATTGACTTTGGAAAGAAAGGGACCACGGAGCGGTATCGGGCAGGAGACCTGCCAAGGAAAGGTGAGTGGGTTCGTCTTGAAGTCCCGGGTGAAAAGATGGGGCTCTTGAGTGGTGCCAAGGTGGTGGGCTTTGCTTTCACCGTGCACGGCGGAACGGCCTACTTTGATCATTTCGGAGTGGAAGGCGTCACCGATCCGGCCTCGGACCCGAATCATTCTTTAATGGCCTGGCGAGAGTCACGGAAAGGGAAGGATACTCCGGAAGCGAAAGGGAAACTACGGGGATGGTTGAAGGAGGGTCCCGAGAAAGCCCGTAAGCCCGAGGAGCTAGCGCAGATTCGGTCATATTACCTTAAGAATGTCTGCCACTCGACACGTGATGCCTTCACCTCGGTCAATGAAGATTTGGAAAAAATCCGTAAAGAAAAAGCGGCCTTTGATGCGAGTATTCCGTCGACCTTTGTCTTCAAGGATCTTGCAAAGCCCCGCGAAAGCTTTGTGATGATACGCGGGGAATACGACAAGCCCGGTGAGAAGGTGGAACCGAATACTCCACTGGTTCTTCCTCCGCTAAAAAAAGGCGGAGCGCGGGCCAATCGCCTCGATTTGGCAAAGTGGCTGGTGGCTCCCGAG
>JAKMEV010000086.1:0-7226 GCA_022425785.1 Akkermansiaceae bacterium
GGTGCAAGCCGTGCGAAGACGAGATTTACTGAAATGTCTCTACACACTGCCCCGTTTCATCACTTGCTTAATATCACAATCAACTCTAGAATTTCCCCATGAACTTACAGTTTCTCGCATTCGGACCGCTTGGCGGGCCTGAAATCGCCCTCATTTTCCTTATCATGCTTCTCCTTTTCGGAGCCAAAAAACTTCCCCAACTCGCCCGTGGAATCGGCAAGAGCATGGGTGAATTTAAAAAGGCCCGTGAAGAATTCGAAGACGAGATCAAAAAGGGAGCGGACGACCTCGACGTCAAGGAAGCCAAGGAAAAGGAGCCTCGCGACAGCTAATGCAGCCCAAGCTCAATTTATTCTTCAAGAACGCTCCGAAAATTATCCTCGGAGCGTTTTTTCTGTGCGCCTCTTGCAAGCAGGAGCCAAAGGTCTCGAATTCGAGTCAAAAGGAGGATTCCTCCCAGACTCATTCAAGCGCGCCCGCGAAATCAACTCCCTCCGTCGCGACTCCCGCCCCCCCGGCGAACCCGGACGAAGTGCGCTTCCTTTCCTACAATCTGAAGAATTACCTCACGATGAAGCGATACTCTCGTGAAGGGCCTCCCACCGAGAGAACCAAACCCGAAGAGGAAATCGCCGCGCTCATCGCAATCATCGTCAACGAAGAACCCGACATCCTCGGAGTTTGTGAAATCGGAACAAAAGAGGATCTCGAAGATTTGCAGTCCCGCTTGAAAACCGCAGGGCTCGACCTCCCCCACATTGTCCACGCCGGCGGCATGGACGAAACCCGCCACCTCGGACTTCTTTCCGCTCTTCCGATCGAACGCACCGACTCCGAGCACCACCTCCCTTTCACCCTGGGTGATGAAGAATACTTAATGCGACGGGGCATTCTCGACGCGACGGTCACTCTTCCGGAGGGCCCCACCCACTTCATCGGGGTGCATTTAAAATCCAAACGTCCGTCTGAGGCCTACGACGAGGCAGAGATGCGACTCAACGAAGCCCGCCTTCTTCGCGAACACGTAAATAGGATACAAGAGGAAGACCCGGAAGCCCGCGTGGTTGTTTACGGAGACTTCAATGAAACCCGTAAGATGCCTCCGCTTTCCATGATCATGGGGCGCAAAGGCTCCAAAGGCTATCTCGGCGACATCTTCGTCAAAGATTCCCGCAAGGAACTCTGGACCCACTACTGGAGTTACCAGCAGCAATACGCCCGCTTTGACTACGTTCTCGTTTCCAACTCGGTGATGCCCGAAGTCAACTTTTCGCGATCCTACATCGCCGACCCCGAGAACTTTTTCGATGCCTCCGACCACCGGGCAATCATGGTCGCATTTGGACGATGAGAGCTCTTCTCCGGATGACCCTGCCCTAAAGAAAAGCCACCGCACCAGGCACAATTCTTTTCCAGGAATGCGCCTTCACAAATTTCTCCATGAGTTCGGCTTCAGAGATACGCGGAACCAACGCACTTTCATCAAGATAATCACAGATCACCTTCGCCGAGGCCTTTTCAATCGCGAGAGTACTCCACAAGAGCAAAGTGCTTAACCCGAGCCCTGCACTCATGATCGCCACTGCCATCGACGGTGGCACGCGACCGACCACCATCGCAAAAATCATGGTGATGATGGTGAAACCGGGCATGGCGTAGCCAAACTTCACGGCCCAGGTCCGCCAAGCCACCACCCGGTCCTGTTGGCGGGCCATGAGTACCATTCCTGCGATGAGAGCAACTCCAGCGACATCCCTTACCTCCTTGGATTCTGCCTGCTGCGGGGATATCACCAAATATTCCGAACCCAAGGGAAGGAAGGGTCTCTTTTTCACCTGAATCTCCACATCTGTTGCTTTTCCGAGCTTCAAAATGCGCTCCACCATCTCTTTTCCCGAATAAGTCACCGTGGTTCCCCCCTCTTCGGACTTTAACACCCGGTCAGAGAAAACTTTACGCACTAGAAACGATCCTATCAAAGGAATCAGTCCCAACATTAGAAGAAATTTAAAAATCATGAACGGTCAGCAGCTTCATACTTGGAAGCGGACTTTTGAATTTCATTTTTCTCCTTTTCCGACAAACTTCTTCCAACACACCATCGAATCAGCAAATGGAAGACCAACAAGATCCCACACCGGCGTCCACCTCAGCACCAACTGCCACGCCGACCTCCAACCAGAATCTCATTCTTGGTGTCGTCATGGCCGCCGTTGTTTTACTTCTCCTCCTGCTTTTCATCACTCAGCAATCCGGTGGCCGGGGCGCCGAGTCAAAGGACCCGAAAGTTACCGAGATGGAGAGGGAATCGGCGGAATTGAAAGCCAAGATTGCCCTAATGGCATCCACTTCGCACAACAACCAAACTACTACTCTACTTGTCGAAGGCATCAAACGTGACGTGGGCACACTGGGAGCGATCGTAGAACAAAACCAACAAAACGTTCTCGCCCTCAAAGACTCCCGGACCACCATTCAGAGACTCACCCGTCAACTGGCCGACCTTCAGCGAAAGGACGACCTCAACGGAGACGCCGCCGCCCGCGTCGCCGGTCTCGAGGCCCAGGTTAAAGCACTCACCGCACAACTCGATGGAGCCGTTGACCAAGTGACCCTGGCCGCTCTTCGTGATCAGCTCACCGCAAGCAAAGCCTTGTCACAACAACTCCGGGAAGAACTCATCGCGCTAAAAGCCAAAGGCGCCAAAATGATCGACGGGAATCAACTTGTCGCTGTTCGCACCGAACTCGACGAGTCCCTCGCCGAAAATATTCTCCTCAAACTCGAACTCCAAAAACTACGCGCCAAACTCGATGGCGGCCGCCTCTTCGTCACCCGGGAAAATCTCAGCCCAAAAGCCCAAAAACTTTTCCGTGAGTTAGAACGTCTCGAAGGAATTGACCGGAATGGCCTCGAACAAGCCTATGAGCGAATCAAAAAGGAATTCAACGCCCATGTCGTTGAAACCGCTACTTTCGCCACCGGAAGCGCCGATCTCAGTCAAGAACATGAAGCCCACATCAAAGGCGTGACGGTCGAATCGAACCCCAACTCATTCTTCCTCATCGTTGGCTACACGTCCAAAACCGGAGATGTTAAAAGTGATCGCGACCTTTCAGAGCGCCGCTCCAAGCGAGTCGCCTCCACGGTGAATTACCTCAAACAAAACGGCCAAGAAGTTCAGGCCGTCCATTTGGGAGAAACAGATCGCTTCGGAAAAAAAGCCCAACTTAACCAAATTTGTGAGGCCTGGGAAATTCGACCGTAACCCAAACAGAATACACAATCTCCTTCAAAAATCTTGGGACTCATCCCAAGGTTTTTTGCAGATAGGCGACCCGGCTACATCCGTCCGCTTCTCAGCAAGCCCACCAGTACTCCCTGCACCACCAATTCACGAGCAGGAATAAGATCGGGAAAATCGGCGTTTTCAGCCCTGAGGTGAGGACGCCCCTTCTCCATGATAAAACGCTTCAAGGTCGTTTCCCCGTCAATTAAGGCAGCTACAATGTCCATGTGTCTTGGCTCGCGGAATTCCAGGATGACCGTATCTCCATCACAAATATGCGCATCGATCATCGACTCCCCTCTCACCTTCAAGGCAAAGGTACGCGAATTCCTTGGAATTCCCAGAGAAGCGATATCGATCGAAATACAGCCTTCTTTTTCCTCCTCCATGGCTTCCGCCATGCCTGCCGCAATGCTACCATAAAGTGGAATATCCACGATTTCCTCGCGCTCCAGCTCCTCTGGAAAAATCACCGCACGCGCCTTCCCCGCCAAACGCACAATCACCCCTTTCTTCTCCAGCGCCCTGAGATGGCTCATCGCCGCGGTCTGGCTGGCAAATCCAAAGTGCGCCTGAATTTCACGGGTCGAGGGCATCACCCCGGTCTGGCTCTGGGTGATCTTGAGAAAATCTAGAAGCTCCTGCTGCCGGGTGGTCAATTCTTTGCGCATATTGTGAACAGTGGTTTCATGAACACTACTCATTTAGACGACACTCTGTCTAGAGAAAATATTTTCCGTCCGCGTCTATGAGCTCCAAAAAATCATCCCGGCAATCCCGGCGGCAAAGCAATAATAGGAAAAATATTCCAATTTCCCCCGCCGTATCGCACCCATTACGAGATAAATCGCAAACAGCCCCACCACCGCCGCCGCAAGAGCTCCAGCAAGATAAGGACCGGTGAGACAGGACTTAAGCGCCTCTCCCACCGATCCCATTTCTGCAATCCGATCCTTCATCGTCAGCACAAATCCGCCCGCAATTGCCGGAATTGACATTAAAAAAGAAAATTCGGCAGCCCGCTCTGCCTTCACCCCGCTCAACATCCCCGCCGCAATCGTCGATCCCGAGCGCGACACTCCGGGCAATATTGCCAAGGCCTGTCCCATTCCCATCATCAGCGAATGCTTTAATCCCACCTCGCTCGAGCCACTTTTGACCAATCTCGGCACAAACAAAATCAAGCCGGTCAGAATCAAAAATCCCGAAACCATCACCGGACGACCCGGCGCCGAATCAAAGAAATCCTTAAATAAGAGCGCTGCCACCACCGCTGGAAAAGTCGCGATGGCCAACCAGCCGATCTTTTTACGCTCTTCGACCATCGCAGGGTCCTTGAGCGACTTGGTCAGCTCCCAGAGACTTTTTCTAAAAAAAATCAACACACTCACCAGAGTCCCTACATGCAAAATCACCTCAAATCCCAGGTCGGGTTGGTGCTCCGCACCCACTTCACGAATGCCCAGAAGATACTGCGTCAACACAATGTGTCCCGAAGATGAAATGGGGAGAAATTCCGCCAAGCCCTGCACTATTCCAACAACAATCGCCTTCCAAATTTCCATATGCTTAAGCGACGCTATGATGACTCTCTCGTGACAACAAGCATCATAGAACAATCAACGACACACAAAAGGTCACGACGGCTCCGCTAAACCACCGAAATCACCCTTTAAAAAAATATTTCGCAATACTTAACTAATTACCCTATGATCTCTCTCGTGAAAAAGACCCTACTCGCCATTGTCCCGTCCGCCTTCCTGATCTCGTGCTCCAACTTTGGAACCAACGGACCAGCAGCCCCCGCCGCAGCCCCATACTCCGAAGGAAACCCATACGGCGTTCCCGGAGGCAACCTACCGAATTATGACCCAAATTCAGCGGGCTACCAGCCAATCGCACCAATCAATCCCAGCGCCAACCCGGGAGTTGCTCCGGGATATCCAGTTGCTCCGGGAGCCCCTGTGATTCCGGTCGCACCAGCCGCCGCCAGCACTCATGTTGTCGTTGCAGGTGATTCCCTCTGGGGACTTGCCCGTCAGCACAACACCACTGTGGAAGCCATTCAACAGGCCAATGCTCTGCCCAACACGCAAATCAACGTGGGGCAGACTCTTAACATTCCGGCCGCCCAATAATCTTTTTGGCCTATCAACCTCTGCCGAAAGCGGGCTGGATCATCTCCAGCCCGCTTTTTTTAAAACTCATGAAATACCTTCTCCTCACCCTCTTTTTCTCGGTCTCCATTTTTGCCCAAGATAAGGCACAACGGGACGCTCTCGTCGGCGCGCTCTTCGAAGCTCCCGACGCAGCCTCCTTTGAAAAAGCATTCGCAGCCGCCAAAGCCGGCAGGATCCCTGATCAAATTCTCGTCGAAGCACGGTTTCTTTATCTCGTCGACTACGCGGACCGGGCCGCCCTCGCCGCCTTCGCGCCAACCTTGAAAGAACAATTGAAAAAAGACCAAATGAGCGAAAGCGTGATCTTCGCGGTCAAAGAAGACTTCCTGGCGGTTCACGAGTACACCCTCGCACTTGGTGCCTTGGAAAAAAACAACTCCGCCGCTTTCAAAAAACACATCACCGAAGCTTTCTGGCTCAGCCCCTCCCAGGCAGGAGTCTTTGGACCGCACATCAACGAACATCGATTGGCCCAAAAGATGGACACCCTTAAACTCGACCTGACCCAGGAGCTGGAGGTTCAAAGTAAAGAATCCAAGAAAACTAGCCTCAAAAAACTCCTTGGTGATTCTCCCGCCATCGCTCTCCACTTTTGGACACCATGGTCGCAGGAGTCTGTGAATAGCTTTCCGGATTTTTTAGCAACATCGGAAGTTCTTCACAAAAATAATCTCCCATCCGCATCGATCCTCATTACCGGCAACGCCGAATCACGAGACGATGCCGACTCATTTCTCGCCGAATACAAATCACCACTCCCTGGATCCTGGTTGATCGACGCAAAAGAAAATCGACTAAGCACCACCCTTCGTATTGCAAATTTCCCCACCATCGTCCTCATCGCCAAAGACGGAACAGTTCTTTTCCACGGCGATCCCGGCGCAAATAAGTTTTGGACCCAACTAAAAAAACTCTCTCCAAACATTACCCGACCCCACTCGCCGACCGTTAATTCACCACTTCCGAAAGAGCGAAAAACAAGTGGCAATAAGGAGGAGCAGTAGAACAATAAAGAAAGATTAACCTTGAACAAGAAGCGTAAAATCGGCTTGTTAGGTGCAACCAAACGCAAACATCCTTGTCTCGATTCGAAAATCCATCATCCCAGGAACTTCATGCGCTCGCTATTTTGTGGAGCGAAGGTCCAAGTACGGTGGGACTCGTACATGAGTCTATCCATGGAAACAAGGAGCGTTCATACACCACGACGCTCGCGGTGATGCGCAACATTGAGAAGAAAAAATTGGCCAAACGAAGCAAGAATGGCCGGGCTCATGTTTACGAAGCGACGGTTAAGCGTGATGAGATCTTAAAACCCCTTTTAAAAGATCTCGTACAAAATGCTTTCGGTGGGAGCCTAGATGAGGCTATCCTATCTCTGATCTCAGTAGGTGTCATGACACCTGAAGGGAAAAACGCGGTAACGCGTGAACTAAATAAGCACAAAGCTATGGCTGCTAAAAAGAAGACCACAAAAAAGAAATCAGCCCCTAAAAAGGCTGCTAAAAAAACCGTGAAGCGCGCTACCAAGAAAAAGGTAGCGAAAAAAGCTGCACGCAAGCCCGCCAAAAAAGCGGCTAAGAAGAAGGTAGCTAAAAAAGCTACTAAGAAGAAGGCAACTAAAAAACCTGCCAAGAAAAAGGTAGCTAAGAAAAAAGCCGCCAAGAAAAAGGCCGCCCCTAAAAAGAAGGCCAAGAAAAAGGTAGCTAAGAAAAAAGCCGCTAAGAAAAAGGCCGCCCCTAAAAAGAAGGCCAAGA
>JAKMEV010000111.1:0-9369 GCA_022425785.1 Akkermansiaceae bacterium
ATTCGGAACTTTCAAGGTTCGACCCGGTCGAAGTTCGTCGCATTTCTCTTTCCCATTCATCTCAATTAGAAATGTCTCCGAAGTATGATAACGCTCGGCCATAAATTCCAGATAGCTCCGGTAGGCCATCAATTCCTCCTTTGCCTGAAGGGACCTTTCTGTCGGCAGCTTGGGATTCACAAAATCCTTGGCCAGGGAGGGCACGGTGGCGATAGCGTATAATGTCTGCACGCCTTCAAGAGCCTCCGCAACGAGAGGAGCCCAATTTCCGGGAGATCGACCTTGAAAGCGATTATACGAATACACCGCTCTTGAGGTAAAATTACCCGGTTTTCCATCGAGAAAACCAGGACCGAAGCATTTCTGATCCAGGAAAACCTGCACCCGCAGCGCCTCATCACCATTCGGAGGCTTTCCCTCATCTGCCCAGAGGGAGCCGCAAATTGCGATCAAAAGAAAAAGGAAAATTGCCATCGTTAGCGAAACTGCTCCTAAATATTAACTCATCTCAATGATTTGACCAGCGCCGGCATCCTCCAATCAAGATTTCTCACTCCTCACACACCGAGTTTGGTATTTTATTCCACCTGACCGTCTCGTTCCACCTTCATATTTCCCCGGCCATGTCAGTCCTCATCGGACCTGGCTCTCCCCCCAATGGCCAGGGCGACAGCCTGCACCTCGGCAACACGCTGAAGTTTGCCCCATGGATCGGCAAAAGGCGAGACCGCCATGACCCTTAACCACGACGGCGCCTCCAAGTGTTCTGGAGATTGCTAGGGTCTTCATCACTCTCAATTCCAAGGAGCTTCGCTTTTTTGTGGTCTGGGCTTTTTTTCTGCCTTGTCGAGCCGGGTATCTCCGGGAAGATTACTTCCATGAGCCAACTCTCTCAAGCAGTCAGCATTAATCCGTATTTCAAAGTCCAGGAAGGAAAGCTCGACGCCTTCAAAGCCTTGATGAAGGACTTCGTCGCCCGCACCTCCACTGAGGACACCTGCCTTTACTACGATTTCTCCGTCTGCGGTGATCAGGTCTTCTGTCGTGAAGCCTATGTAGGGGCCGCCGGAGTTCTCGCCCATCTCGAAAACGTCGGTGCCCAAATCGAACAAGCCCTTACCTTTTCCGAGCTCTACCGCCTCGAGATTCACGGACCAGCTGAGGAATTGGCCCCACTCAAGGAACCTCTCGCCGAGCTCAACCCTGACTTCTACGAACGGGTCGCCGGCGTTGAATAATTCCAAATCCAAACTAGATTAACTGCATGCCAACGAAGAAAGACATTCAGGACCTCTACTTCATGGATTCGCGATTCAAGCTCCTTGAGATCGCCTCTTTTCTGGACCGCGTGGACCGGCACGAAGGCGAAACCGACTTTCGCCACCCCGCTTTTCACGAAGCGCTCAAGGCAATGCAAAACCCTCCCGCAGGAACCACGCGCGCCCAGGCTGTTCACTTGGCATTTTCAGATCATTCCACCGAGCCCGCTGAGTCGGCTACGATTCAGTTCGCTTTCGGAGCCCACAACGAGGAGGCCGTCCAGTGAGATACATCGAACCCCACGCCCATATGGTCAGCCGCACCACCGCGGACTACCAAACGATCGCTCAGGTCGGCTGCGAAGCCCTTTGCGAACCCGCCTTCTGGGCCGGATACGACCGCGCCTCGGCCCAGGGATTTTACGACTATTATCGTCAACTCACGGAATACGAACCGGCCCGCGCCGCCAAGTTCGGCATCAAGCACTTTTGCTGGCTTTGCATCAATCCCAAGGAAGCGGAAGATCCGGTCTTCGCACGCGAAGTCATGGCGCTCATTCCTGACTTCATCGACAGGCCCAATGTCCTGGGCATCGGTGAGATTGGCCTCAACAAGAATACCAAAAACGAACTCGCGATTTTTGAAGAACACATCGACATCGCGAAAAAGTTCGATCGCCCCATCCTCATTCACACTCCGCATCTTGAGGACAAACTCAAGGGCACCCGACTCATTATTGATGCGCTCAAGAACGCCAACGTCGACCGGAGCCGCGTGATCATCGACCACGTCGAAGAACACACCGCTCCGCTCGTTCTCGACGAGGGTTTCTGGGCCGGCATGACTCTCTATCCTGAGTCCAAATGCTCCCCGGCCCGGGCCATCGATATTCTCGAGACTTTTGGCATGGAGAACATCTGGATGAACTCCGCCTGCGATTGGGGTATCTCCGATCCCCTCGCGGTGATCAAGTGCGCCCTGGAAATGAAGAAGCGCCAGCACTCCGCTGAGATCGTCGAGAAAGTCATCTTTGACAATCCCAAGGCCTTCCTCTCCCAGTGCCCGAACTTTTCGCTCTAAGGTGCAAAGATTACCGCGATCCGAAAAAATTCCCGCGATTGCCCGGATGCCCACCCGCCGGGGCGACTCAAAAGCACTGTCTCAAATTCACCGTCGCTTGAATCAACTTCGGTCGTGACATTGGGCACCACACTCCAGCTGTTGGGAGCTAGAGTCGTCGATGACTGAAGTTCGTATTCCAAACCCGCGTCGGCCGCGACCCGACGATACAACTCAAAATCATTTCCCGAAACCGTCAACGGTAATTGTGAATGCCCACCATCAGTCGGCGAGGTCCCAAAAGTGAATTCAAGAAGATTAGAGAGACCATCTCCATCAGGATCGCCCGAGGCAGTCCGGTCATCACTATCCGTGACAAACTCCGCCACCTGCCAGCTCCCGTAACGAGTCAGGCTTTCACTAAAACTAATGTTATCAAAATCCAGATAGCTGTTCCCGGCTCCGCTCACTTTCGTCAATTTCACCCCAAGCGTTTCGAAATTATTGTCACCCTCACTCGTCGAAAATGAAGTGCTGAGGGTCTGGAAAGTTCCATCAGCCGAGCCCCCTGCCAAGGTATCCAGATCACTCTCGATCACCGACAAGCCGGCCCCTTGAGGAACACCATCCCCGAGAATCTGCAAGAGAGCACCCCCAAAAACATCGGCAGAATCTCCATCCCTCACTCCGAGGGAAACCGTAACAGTATAGACCCGGTGATCCACCACAGGGACTCTGCGGGTTTGTTGGAAGTTATTATTGGCAGATCCACCGTAAAGAAAGCCGATATGCTTTCCACTCATCCCGGGAAGAACACCTCCATTCATGGAGTCAACCGCGTCATCATAAGTGTCGCCGCCCGGATTAAACACTCCGTTGGCACCATCAGCAGCCTCGTCGAGGCTCCCCTTCAAGACCACCCAGTCGACAATGCCCTGATGGATTCCTCCAACGAAAGGATCGATGACACTTTGTCCATTTTCACTCAAAGCCGCAATCGTCGTGACTGATGGATCAAAGCCTTTCTCAAAATCACCATTCTCCAGCATCAGGACTCCACTCCCGCCCAAAATCTCCCGCCACTGCGTCGCATGATCATCAAACCCCGCTCCATTAAGATGCACTCCATCCAATAGCTTTCCGCCCGAGGCATTCTCCCAATGGAAATCCTCCGTCCTCGGCCCCAAAAAGGTCAAAGGATCTGTATGGGCGACAGCGCGCTGGGCTGCCGTAATTACTTCCCGATTCCCGAAAGCGGTCGCACTTTGATAAGCCGTTTCCGCAACGTACCATGGAATATCCCATCCCGCATCGATCCGGCTCTGTGCAATAATCGACTGCAACTTATCAACATAAAAACCCTTGGATTTACCGTCTGAGGAATCCCTCTCACCCTGATGCCACAAAAAAGCACGGAATCCATTGGGAGGGAAATACTGAATCCCCTCTTTGAGGCGGTTGTCATAATTGGGACTTGGAGACGTCCAAAACGAGATCGGCGCACTACCAACCCCAAGCGAAAGAAAAGCCACCGGAATATCGAGCTCCGAAGTCAGCTGCTCACCAAGTCTAGACCAAACAGAGCCACCAGGCCCATCGGCAAAAGGTTGCGGGTCGGCCCCCTTCACCCAGGGCGGTAAAACTTGCGGATCATCGGTCAAGGTCACCGCCGACACACGGTCATCAAGCGGATCAAAAGCCGGCCCGCCAAAGTTCGCCGAGTTCGACTGTCCCGCCGTAATGAAAATATCTCCCACTCCAATCTTCCCCACTTGATAAACTCCCGAAGGAACCCCGCCGGTCACCGATCTTACTTCAATAGTATACCAGCCACCCGCCGACACATTTTCCAGGGTCCCGCTGTACAATCCCGATGACGGTGACGAATCAATCACCTCCCACCCCGTATCCGTTCCACTGTTTCCCGATCCAAGGACTACGGCTCGAGCTTCAATTAAATCAGGAAAATTCCCATAGCTTCCCTCGATCAAAATATCGGCCTGATCGTTCCCGTCTCTCTGAACAACCTGCCGGGGAACCGGGGAAGTAATCATCAGCACCGAAGGCGCACCATGAACATCAATCTCACGAATCATGGTATCTCCCGACCCGCTGACAATTCCCGGAGCATCAAAAGTGAATCGGATACTTTCCACCCCACTCGCGAGAAATCTACCCGCGTCATCCTCAATCTCGACCCTGGTCTCATAACTTGGTTGGGTCACTCCGGTGAAGGCTCGATAATCAACGGAAATCAGAGAAGAAAATGAGGCTGATCCCACTTTCTTGATTTCCACCGAATAAACCTGATCGGAATGTTGTGCTGACCAGCCCATGAAGCTTTCGATCGAACTCAAATCATATCCCAGAGGATGACTCGCCACATCCAGATCAAAGGTCGCGGTCGCCGGGAAATGCAGCCCTGCCTCAAAAAAGGTATTTTCACTCGGGGTATTCGAGTAACTTCCAGCGGTCATGCCACTCCCCGGAAAACTGGCATTCGAGGCGGAAAATGCACTCGAGATTAAATCACTCGAGCCCGCATTAATCAAATCTCCGTCCCCAACCTGTGACGAGAACGACAGCGCCGTTGACGACGAGCTTCCATTCTGAACGACCGCACCACTGCAATTACCAACGGCAGTTGCAGAAATCAAAAAGAGGGATTTGATGGAAACTCGAATCATCAAGAAGCGTGCGACACCCTGATAGTAAGCAAATCTTAGACAATGAAGCACGCAAAAACTCCACATCTATAAATGAGATACTTCTCGAAAAAAACGCCGTAACATGGAAAGAAGCCCCATTCCCTCAACTCCGTCCTTTCCGCTGCTACCATCTCCAATCAAGCTCCAGCCAGCACCAGTCTATTCCGTGAAGCTTTCTCCTGACCACCATCTCGCCTACTGCACCAACATCCATCCGGCCGAAACCTGGGCGGAAACCCTCCACGTTCTCAAAAACGATGTTGTGGCAGTCCGCGATCGCGTTTCGCCCGACAAGCCCTTCGCGATCGGCCTTCGACTCTCGGCTCAAGCCGCTGGCGAGTTACTTGAGGAAAACCACCTCGATGACTTCCAAACCTGGCTCGAATCCGAGAACTGCTACATCTTTACCATCAATGGATTTCCCTACGGGGCCTTCCACGGAACCAGCGTGAAAGAAAAGGTCTATCAGCCCGATTGGACCAAACTCGCCCGTCTCGTCTACACCGAGCAACTCTTCACCATCATTGCTCGCCTTTGCCCAGCCGAATCCGGCGGATCGGTTTCCACCCTTCCCGGTTCCTTCAAAGAATTCGAAGCAGACGAAAAACTCATCTTCGGGAACCTCTACTCGCTCGCCCTCACCATCGAACACCTCTCGGCCAAGTCTGGAAAAGACCTCCACCTTGGACTGGAACCCGAGCCTCTCGGTCATTTCGAAAACACCGAGGAAACGCTCGCCTTCTTCGAAAGATTTTTCTCATGGTGCGAAAGTAAGGACTACGATCAGGAGCCTATTCGCAAACACATCGGCATCAACTACGACACTTGTCACTTCGCCCTCGAATTTGATGACTGCCATCAGTCCCTCAAAGCCCTCACCGACGCCGATCTTCGCATTTCCAAAATCCATCTCTCCAACGCCCTCTCTTTCGACCCACAAAACGATGAGGCACTCTCAGCGATCCAACAATTCAACGAACCGACCTACCTTCACCAGGTCATCCTCAACACGGCCCCACTCACCCGCTTCAAGGACCTTCCGGAATTCAACGAGCCCACAACTGCCACCGAAGGACGGATTCATTTCCACGTCCCTCTCTATTCCGAACCCCTGGCCCCGCTTAGTTCGACCCTCGATCACGCGGAAGCTGCACTGAACTATCTTCAAGAGCACCCCCAAGCTTGTCCGCACCTCGAAATTGAAACCTACACCTGGGGAGTTCTTCCCGGACACCTTCAAAAACCTCTCACGGATCAAATCAGCTCCGAGTATCAGTGGGTCTTCGAAACCGTCCGCAAAAGATCTTCGTAAAGCGTATCGGTGAGAGGCGTCTCAACTTCAGCAGCCTTCGCTCTTCGCAAGGGCTCGCCCCAAATTGACTCAAGCTCCACTTCCCGTCCTTCCATGAAATCAATCATGCTCGACGGACGGTAGTTCCCCATCGGCCCGGTGATCTCGATCTGGTCATCGATAAACTCCGCTGGGATCTCATAGCCTAGTGCCCCTGCAACGCTTACCACTTCGGCCATGATTGCGCGCACTCGTTCTTCTCCTCCATCCTGCGCCAAAAGATCCCGCGTGGTAATCCCTCCTTCGGTAATACAAAGACCATTGAAGGGAATATTCCAGACCAACTTTCGCCACTGCACCAACTCCAAGACCGGCGCGCCCTGACAAGAGATCTTCGCCGCTTCAAAAATCTCCACCAATGCCTCCAATCGACCTGTCGATCCCGGCTCTACTTCCCCCATCACAATCAATCCACCTCCCACGTGATGAATCACCCCGGGCTTTATCCGATTGATGCAAACAAAACACATTCCCCCCAAAACACGCTCCAGTCCAAACAACTCGCTCAACCGCTCCACATTCCCCATCCCATTCTGCAGAGTCAAAATAATCGTATCCTCGTGCAGCATTGGCCTGATCACCGCCTCAAAATAATCATTCGACGTCGCCTTCCACGCCACGATCACCACGTCCACTTTCCCGACCACCTCGGGAGAGCGAAAGCAACCAACCTCCGGCAAATTAAAGTCCCCGTGAATGCTCTCCACTTTAATTCCATTCCGGCTTACTTCGTCGAAGTCAGACCGCAAAAGAAAACGCACCTCATTCCCTGCCGCGGCGAGACGTGCTCCGTAATAACTCCCCACTGCACCCGCTCCGACAATGGCAAAGCTCTTCATCTTACGAAGCTTTTAAAAGATTGAACGGGGACGTTGCACTTCGCGGGATACCTTCACTGCCGTCGCGATGGTATTGCGATGAATCTTAGCCGTGTATTCCTGCTGCCGATTAAATCCCCCGCCATAAAGAATCGCGATCGGAATGCGATTCTTCATAAAGGCGCGAAGGATCACCTCGTCGCGACGTACGAAGTCCTTTAGGTCCAACAACATCTGCCCCATGCGGTCGTTGCGATGGTTATCCGCTCCTGCAATCCAGATCACCAGGTCGGGCGAGAAGACATCGAGCGCTGCCGCAAGCGTGGTGAACAATTGCTTGAGATACATATCTCCCTCCACATAACGCACGGTCTCGACATCCATCGAGCCATTCACCTTGCTATCCGGACGCCCCACGTGAATGGAGTAGGTAAAGACATTGGGATCATTTTCCAACACGCTGTTCGTCCCATTTCCCTGATGCGCATCGGTGTCCACCACCATGATCTTGATCCCTGGTCGCTGCACCTGCAGATCCCGAATCGCAATCGCGATGTCGTTAAAAACATTGTACCCCTCGCCGTGGTTCCTGAAGGCGTGATGAGTCCCTCCCGCCAAGACCGCCGCAGCACCATCCTGCAAGGCGGCGTAGCAAGCCTGCCGCGTCGCCTCCACCTCGGTCGCACTCTTCGTGTAAAGCTTCGGAGTAACCGGAAGGCCCAATAAAACCTGCTCCTTGCGATCTAGCTGGCCGTAGTAGATCTTGGAAAGATAATCGTTGTCATGCACCCGGCGCATCACATGGGCATCCGCCGCCCGCACTTCGACAATCTCCTCCCCCTTGAGAACTCCGCCGTCGATCAGCATATTTTTGGAGACTTCATATTTCTCCATCGGAAACGGGTGCCCTTCCGGAAGGTCTAGGTGAAAATCTGGTGAGTAAAAACAACGCATCTTGACGGCGCATACTCTCTCTTTCCGAGGCAGCGGCGGCAAGCCTAGACCTTAATTCCCTGAAAGACTGGAATTTCCCGCTCAAACTGCTAAACACCCGCTCTCTTGAGAACATCCGCCGTCATTTTAGCTTTGTTAATCATCGTCTCGGCTTCCGCCCAAACCGGGCCAAAGGTGACCATCGTTCCGGCCCCTCCCAACCCATTCCAGTACGAGAAGACCCAATACCACTGGAAGCAATTCATCACCGCCACGGTCTTCTGGATTGGCGAGAAGCCGACCCGAAACAATCCCACCCCCAATAACAAATCCTCCTGGGATCAAAACTGGCAACAAAACTACGGCGGCTACGACAATCCTAACCGGGCCTTCCGCCGCGGCTATGCCCCAAAAGGCTTCACTCCCAAGCTCAATCCATTCTACGTCGCCCTGCCCTACAACGACTGCGTCAACCACAAGGCCCACAAACCGGAAGCCGCCCGCGTCATTCCCTGGTTTAAACGCTACCGTCCCCGCCCTGGCCAAACAGTCTGCAAGGGACGGTGGGTCCAGATCGTCTCCAACAAGCGCGTCTGCTACGCCCAATGGGAGGACTGCGGCCCCTTCACCACCGACGACTGGGAATATGTTTTTGGAAATAAAAAGCCCAAGAACACCAAAAACCAAAATGCTGGTATCGACATCTCCCCCGCTGTCCGGGACTTCCTTCAGGTCGGCAACAAAGTGCAATGCCACTGGCGCTTCATCGAATTCTCGCAAGTCCCCCGCGGCCCTTGGTCGAAATACGGAACCAACAATCCCTTCGTCAATTACAAGGCCAACCCGGACTTGATCGCCAAAGAGCGCTTCCTCGAGTATCTGCGGAAGAAAAAGCTAAGGGCATTCAGCCGCTAGAAATGCGAAAGGACAGGTTTCTTTACCCGCCCCTTCTTATCTCAATTACGAATAATAACGGGAGACTACGCTTATTTCTCACGTTGTTATTTTCCGATATTTAAAAGCCGGCGGCCTGAGGTCGGTCCCCTTGAGATAGCCCTCCCAATCTGCCAGCTTTAAGGCATCGCGAGGATTCTTCCGCGCCTTGATTCGACGATGCCTCTCGTCTTCCGGACAGGTCACAAAGATCACCTCAAGCTCACAGGAAAATCGCTCGGCCAATTCATCAGGCCATTCCGCCTTTCTAATTTCAGAAGTGAACGGTCCCACCAGCACTACCGAG
>JAKMEV010000134.1:0-11767 GCA_022425785.1 Akkermansiaceae bacterium
CCCAAAAGACCACACCGAAGGCGACCGCCGCGTCGCGCTCGCCAATTGGATCACTCATCCCGACAACACCCTGACCTGGCGCAGCATCGTCAACCGTATCTGGCAATACCACTTCGGCACCGGCCTCGTTGAAACCGCCAACGACTTCGGCCAAATCGGTGAGAAGCCTTCACACCCCGAACTCCTCGACTGGCTTGCCGTGGAATTCCGCGACGGGGGAGGCTCGATGAAATCCCTCCACCGAATCATTCTCAACAGCGACACCTACAAGCAAAGCTCGCTCCACTCCTCCTCCAACGCCGCCATCGACAACTCCAACAAATTCCTCTGGCGGCAAAACCGTCGCCGCCTCGATGCCGAGTCCATCCGCGACAGCGTTCTCATCGTCGCCGGAAAAATGAACTTCAAAATGGGCGGGCCCTCGTTCCAGGACTTTATTATCGAGAAGCCCCAACATTCGCCGCATTACAAATACAACAAAGCCGACCCCAACAACGCCGCGACACACCGTCGCTCGATCTATCGCTTTCTCGTCCGCTCCCAGCCACAACCCTTCATGGACGCCCTCGACTGCGCAGACCCCTCTCTACACGTCGACCGACGGGGCGAAACAACCACCGCCCTCCAAGCTCTCGCTCTCATGAACAACAAGTTCATGGTGCGCATGGCAGAACACTTCGCCGCAAAGATCGCCAACCAACCAGATCCCATCGGCACCGCCATCCAACTCACGCTGGGACGCAATATCACCAAGGATGAACGCGTCCTGTTAGAAGCCTATCAAAAGAAACATGGCCTCCCTGCGACCTGCCGGATCATTTTCAACCTCAGCGAATTTTCCTACGTGGACTAACATCATGACCAATCGACGCGACTTTCTTTGGCAATCCGGCGGCGGCCTCGGCGGGATTGCGCTCGCCTCGATGATCGGCAAGGAAGCGCAGTTTCCCCCCAAAGCCAAACGCGTCGTCCAGCTCTTCATGAGTGGCGCCGCCAGCCATCTCGATCTCTTCGACTTCAAGCCCGAGCTCATCAAACGACACGGCGAAAAATCCGACTTCGGCGAACACGTCGAAGCCTTTCAAAATGGTCTCGGTCCGTGGAAGAAACCCGTCTGGGAATTCTCACCTCACGGCCAGAGCGGCAAGATGCTCGGCGGGACTGTGGCTCCGCTGGGCGAGGTCGTCGATGACATCGCTTTCATCCACAACCTGACGGGAAAAACCGGCGTGCACAGTCAGGCTACCTACCTACAAGCCACCGGCTTCGACCGCCCCGGCTTCCCCGGCATGGGATCTTGGGTCAGCTACGGGCTCGGCAGCATGAACGACAACCTCCCCACCTTCGTCGTCCTCCCTGACCACCGCGGATTCGCTTCCAACGGACCCAAGAATTGGTCTTCCGCCTTCCTTCCTGCTGTCAATCAGGGAACGATCATTCGCCCTGGCACCAAGGAACCCATCACACATCTCAACGCACCCGAAAGCGCTGCTTACCTCACACCACAAGCCGAAACCGACGCCGGACAGCTCCTCGCCAAACTCAACAGCGAGCACTTCGCGCAACGCGCATCCGATTCCCGCCTCGACGCCCGGATCAAAAGCTACGAACTCGCCGCCCGCATGCAACTCGCCGCGCCCGAGGCTTTGGACATCTCCGGGGAACCCGACCACATCCGAAAGATGTATGGCCTGGAACCCGACGGACGTTCCTGGCCCAAGGAAATTAACTGGAAGGAAGAAGCCGATTACTTCGGTCGCAAATGCCTCACCGCCCGACGCCTCCTCGAAAGAGGCGTCCGCTTCGTGCAAGTCTGGTCCGGCAACGACAACGGCTTCCCACGTCGCAATTGGGACAGCCACGAAGACATCGAACGCGATCACGGTCCGCTTTCACGAGGCATGGCCATCGGCGCCGCGGCCTTGATCAAAGACCTCAAGCAACGCGGCATGCTCGACGACACCCTCATCCTCTGGACCACCGAATTCGGCCGCATGCCCTCGACCCAAGGCAGCAAAGGCCGCGATCACAACCCGCACGTCTTCACCAACTGGCTCGCGGGCGGCGGAATCAAAGGCGGAATCTCTCACGGCGAAAGCGACCAATGGGGCTACAAACCCGCCGACCGCAAAAACCCTACCCAAGTCTACGACATCCACGCCACCATCCTCCACCAACTCGGCCTCGACCATGAACGACTCACCTTCCGCAAAGACAGCATCGACCGCCGCCTCACCGACGTACACGGTCACGTCATTGAGGAAATTCTCGCGTAGTCACCTAGCAGAGATTCCCAGCGCCAGAACCCTCCCAGCAAGAAGATATAAGGGGCCAAAGGTCCACATGAGTCCAAAGAACTTTCAACGTCAACCTCTGTTAAGGTTTCCCCAATTTGGGAAAGCCTGCAGTGAAAGCTGCTGGCTTCCCGAATGGGATAAAAGCAGCTTCGATCTCTTTCTCTTGTTTGGCCAGTTTGAGCGCGGCCTCGGGGGCGGAAATTCGCAAAGCGGTAGCCCAAGCATCGGCTAACATGGCTGACCGGGCAAGGATCGTCACGTTCAGACGATTCGTCTTGGGCTTGCGGCTTGAGGGATCAATCAAGTGGGCGTGGCGCACACCGTCCTTCTCGAAGAACTGGTAGCTGTCCCCCGACGTCGAGAGCGCAATATTGCTGAGCCTCAACATACCGAGCACCTGATGCGACGGCCGCTCGATACCTACGGTCCAACCAGCTTTTCCGGGAGGCGCCTCGGTGAATACCATCTCTCCTCCAATAATCACCGCAGCCTGTTTGATCCCGGCTTTCCTGAGAATTATCATCAATTGATCTGCGATGTATCCTTTCGCGATTCCTCCAAGATCGATTTTTAATGTCTGACGGAGCAAAACACTTTTGGACCCGGGATTGAGAACGACATCTTGGTAGGAGGCATGACTTTCCCTGATGCTGCCTTTTTCTTGGGGAAGCTTTTTCTCACGCCACTTGTGGGTCACTCGTCCCAAGGTGATATCGAAAGCCCCACCGGTAGCGGCTGAGATTTCCTGAGCTTGAGCAATGACATCGAAGAGATCATCGCTCACCTTGTAGGCTACTTTAATCGGCTTGGCACAAAGTTGGGAGACCTCGCTATCAGGAAGATAATCTGAGAAGGTTCTGTTAAGGTTTTCGATTCGCTCAAAGCATTGTTTCGCGAGCTTTTGCGAATGCTCCTTGTCCTTCGAATAAAATACGATCTGAACGATTGTCCCCAGATGTGGCTCCGAAAAATACTGTCTCGTTCTCTCAGCCTCTCCCCCTTGCTGGGCAAACAAAGAGGTCGTGCCCAGACACAAACAGGCCGCGCTCTTCAAAAGCACGGCCAATGAATGAATGAATTTTTCAATGGGCGACAAACTACTCATCAGCTTCAACCCCGGAATTCCAGTAGTGATACATCTCTTCGACCGTTGGGATTTTTTCAGGACGCACGATTCTCAAACCAAGCCATGGAGTATTGGTATGATACCATTGGCTCCTGGGTCTCTGCGGATCTGAAATTTTCCACATCGGTGTCGATTGATGACGGGCTGCCGCGGAAACTTCGGCAAGGGTATGCTGCCAATGACCACCCTTCGTCACATGCGGATAAGGCTTCGTCGCCTTCACCCATGGATTCACCACGGCATCCTTCCCAAAGTATTCCTTACGGTTGGGGACATACTGATCCAGCGTCCACTCCAAGACGTTTCCGTGCATGTCGTGGAACCCCAAGGCATTGGGCTTTTTCTTTCCAGGAATATTATAGTGGGATGAGGCATCACCACCGAACCAGGCATATTCCCCGGCTTTCCCGGCATCGCCACCCCAGGCATTGGCACTATCCTTACCACCGCGGCAGGCAAACTCCCACTCGGCTTCGGTAGGCAGGCGATAGAAATGGCCAGTTTGAAAACTGATCCACTGACAATACTTGTTCGCTGAATGCTGGGTCATGCTCAGCGCCGGGTGGCCGTCGCGCTTCATCCCAAATGTCATCGGGTGATACGGAGGCGTCGGCCGGGCGATGAATTCGATGTCATTCTTGATTTGCTCACGCATGAAATCCAAGGGCAGCCCATCCTTCTGACGGGGAATCGGCGACAACATGAAAGGCTCGTAGGCCTCCCAGGAAATCTCATGCTTGGCCATCCAGAATGGTGACAGGGTCACCTTAAGAACATCGTCCTCTTTTTCGCCACGCCAGGTAAATTCGCCACCCTTGACCGGAAGCATCTCGATCTTGTCGCCAGACGCGAGGGTATCTTCAAAAGCAACCAACTTCTCGTCTTCGCCGTTATGAGTCTTTTTCTTGATCTCTTGATAATCCACAATTTTTTTATGGATCACCTTGGCAAGGCGCATTTGCTCTTCATCAAACCCGTCCAAAGCCAGGGCAGGCTTGATATCAGCAGCAGGTCCCGCCTGAGCCATCGACCCCGCGCAAAGCAAAGTCAGGATAAAGGTGAGAACGGATAATTTTTGAGAGTCGCGAGCGGACCGGGTCATCACACTAGAGGAATTTCGTTTTGCCGGGAACAGCAGATTCACGCGGCGTGAAGGGGGTCTCTAGAGTCAGATTCTTCACGTCCTTCAGCAGGACATCCTTGGAGGCCATGATCTGCTCGTCGGTGATGAGCTGTCCGGTATATGCCGCGCTACGTCCCATCATGGCAATCGCGTGGCTGTTTGCGGTGTAGTCAATCACGTCGTTGTAGGCCTTACCTTCGCGGATGTGCTTCATGAAAATCTCGTGCTCCTGCTTGTAGCCCAAGCCACTTTTACCTTCCCAGATTTTCTTGCCGTCCACCTCGATGAACGCATTGCTTCCCTTGGCAACCGCACGTCCTTTGGTTCCTAGGATGGTGTCACCGGAGTCAGCGTAGGTTCCTTTGATTTGGCGACCGAAGAAACTCGCAGTGCGACCATCTGAATACTCATAGCGGAAATTGCAGCTGTCCCAGTTATTGGCACCGAGCACCGGATCGATGTTTGCTCCGTTTGCGTAGCAACGAACTGGCATCTGGTCGCCCATGAACCATCCCATTCTATCGATCCCGTGAATGTGGTACTCAAGAACTCCGTCACCGCTAAGCTCGAGGAAGTTCTGCCAGAAACGAAGTGCCCACTCCATGTCAGACATGCCGGGAGGCTTGAACTTGGGATCGGGCATACGGTTGGGGCGTCCCCCACCACAGTAGGATGAGGACACGTTCACGATATCGCCGATGACACCATCCTTGAGGCGCTTGTCCATGTCCATCAAGTGAGGGGTATAACGCCAGACAAGTCCGGTGAGAACCGACTGACCGGCGGCTTTGGCTTTCTTCGCCGTTTCCACCACACTGTGGAGTCCGGGAATATCGAGAGCGAAGGGCTTCTCAATGAAAACGTGCTTCCCTGCCGCAACGGCTGCTTCGAACTGCATTGGGCGAAAGTTTGGCGTAGTGGTGAGCAGAACAATATCCACTCCACTGTCGATCACCTTCTGATAGGCATCGAAACCAACGAACTCACGCTTCCCTCCGTCAGTATCGACACGGCCTGAAAACTTCTTGGAAATCCCTTTAATCTTTTCCATGCGTTTTTCGACGACATCACCGACAGCCCAGAGCACAGTGTCCGAGTCGGCTTCCAGGATATTCGCTACGGCACCAGCGCCACGACCACCAAGCCCAACAACGCCTACTTTGTACTTTGATTTAGGCTCTTTCTCGGCAGCGTTCACAAGCGGGACACCGAGAGTTGATAGGCCTGCGGCAGCGCCTCCTAGAGCCCCTTTTTTGACAAAGATGCGACGGGAAGAAAGTGACTGATTTTCTGTTGATTGATCTGACATGGTATTAAGGTTCGAATATCTACGGGCAGATATCCAGATTCCTGACAGCTTTTAAATGAAAAAGTTTAGTTCTTTATGAAAAAGACAAAAACGACTTTCCCTTGAGGAAGATCACATTTGCCCTCGTCAGAAAATTGATAGGCTTAATTGTAAAATCGAAGCTTCCGTGGCGTATGCTGAAGAATCATTTCCTATGGCTGCTTGTCGTGGCCTTTTAATTAGGAAAGACTGCTCCAGAAATACGCATGAAACCTTGGATTCTCTCACTACTTCTCATCTCTCTGGCGAAAGGTGACGCGCTCACCTTCCAGAACAACGACCGCGTTGTGCTTCTTGGAAATACCGTCGTCGAACGCGCCCAGAAATACGGCCATCTCGAAACAGCGCTCACCCTCGCGGCGGGCGAAAAGAACCTGCGCTTCCGCAATCTCGGATGGAGCGGCGATACCGTCTATGGCGACGCTCGCAGCTACTTCGGGCCACCGCAGGAAGGCTTCGACCGACTGAAGGCCGATCTCGGTCGCATTAAGCCCAACGTCGTCATCATTTGCTACGGCGCGGTCGCATCCTTCGAAGGCGACGATGGCCTCATGGATTTCATTAAAGGCTACAAACGACTCCTCGACATGGTCAACAGCGCGGCCAACCCGCGGGCCATCGTTCTCGTCTCTCCGCCTCCGGCCGAGTCCCTCGGCACTCCCATGCCCGACATGAGCAAGCAAAACGAGCGTCTAGAAACTTACCGCGCAGCCATTTCAAAGCTCGCCTCGATCCGCAAAATTCACTTCGCCGACCTCTTCGGCGAAATGAAGGGAAGCAACACCGGCCTCACCGACAACGGGCTCCACTACACCGAGAAAGGCTACGCCATCCTTTCCTCAAAACTGGTCAAATCGATGGGCCTTACCCCGCCCACCACGAAGCAAATCTCCAGCAAGTCCGGGCAGGACCTCCGCGCCAAGATCGTCAAAAAGAACAAGCTCTTCTTCTTCCACTGGCGACCAGCCAACGAAACCTACCTCCGTCTTTTCCGCAAACATGAACAAGGAAACAACGCCAAAGAACTCGAAAAGTTCATCCCCATTATCGAGGCCCGCGAATCCGAAATCGACGGCCTAAAAACTGCAACTCTCAAGGTAAAGTCATGATCTCTCGTCTCGCTCTCAGCCTCTCTCTATCCTGCCTCGTCGCCTCGGCCCAAAACGGCCTCACCGACATTCCCGACCCGGATGTTTCGAAACAGATCGCGGGTTTCAATCTGCCCGAAGGCATGGAGATCAATCTCTTCGCCTCCGATCCCATGATCGCCAAGCCTGTCCAAATGAACTGGGATTCCCAGGGTCGTCTTTGGTTGGTCTCCAGCGGAATGTATCCCCACATCGTTCCGGGCGCTGAGGAAAACGACAAAGTCCTCGTCCTTGAAGACACCGATGGAAATGGTTCCGCCGACAAGAGCACCGTGTTCGCAGACAACCTCCATATTCCAACCGGCGTCATCCCCGGGGACGGTGGGGCCTATGTTGCCAATTCCACCGAAATCCTCTTTCTCAAGGACACCAATGGCGACCTCGTTTCCGACGAACGCCGCACGGTTCTTTCCGGCTTTGGCACCGAGGACACCCACCATATTGTCCACACTTTCGAGCACGGCCCTGATGGCATGCTCTACTTCAGCCAATCAATTTACATCCACAGTCACCTCGAAACCCCGCACGGCGTGCGTCGCCTCATGGGCGGTGGCACCTGGCACTTCCGACCCGAAACCTACGAGGCCGAAGTCCTCTACAAAGGCCTCGTCAACCCCTGGGGATTCGTCTTCGACGACTACGGCCAAACCTTCGCCACCGACGGCGCGGGCGGTCACGGAATCAACTTCGTCTTCCCCCGCTCGGTCCATGTCACTTCACCCGGAGCCAAGCGAATCATCAAAGGCCTCAACCCCGGCCAACCGAAGCTCTGCGGACTCGAGATCCTCTCCGGCACGCACGTTCCCGACAAGATGCGCGGCGTCATGATCGCCCCCGACTTCCGTGGGCATCGCATCAATGCCTACCGCCTCGCCCCAAACGGCAGCACCTACACCTCGACCCGCATCGATGACTTCATCAGTTCGTCGCATCGTGCCTTCCGCCCCATCGATGTCAAAATGGGACCCGACGGCGCGATCTACATCGCCGACTGGTATAACCCCATCATTCAACACGGCGAAGTCGATTTCCGCGACCCCCGCCGCGACCACACCCACGGTCGGATTTGGCGCGTCACTTACAAAGACCGTCCCCTCGCCAAGAAACCTGACTTTCAAAAAGCCTCGGTCAAAGAACTCCTCGACCTCCAGGTCTCGCCCGAACGTTTCAACCGCGAATACGCCCGACGCGAACTTCGTCACCGTGGAGGCGACGCTGTCCTGCCCGATCTTCAAAAATGGGCCCTAGATCAAGGTGATGATCTCGCCGGGTTGCAAGCACTGTGGACTTTACAGGCCCTCAACACCACCAACATCAAATTAGTCGAGCGACTCGCTTCTTCCAGGAAGGCCCGCATTCGCGCGGCCGCCCTGAGATTCCTCTATCATCGTCAGGACGAAGTCCCTTCAGCGGCCAAGATCATCTCGAAGTCCATTCACGACGAGAACGCGCAGGTCCGCCTTTGGGCCATTTGCTGTCTCGCTCAAAAGCCCTCCGCGCAATCTGTCGCCCTCGCGCTCGAAGCTCTCGATCACGAAGTCGACGAGCCTCTCGACTTCGCGCTCTGGTCCATCGTCCGCGAACACGAGGCTCATTGGGTACCCGCCTTCGAGAAAGGCGAAATGAACTTTGACAACAAACTTCCGCGACTCCTCTTCGCGATCGCGGCTCTTGAGAAACCCATCGCGCTCAACTCGATCATGGCCGGCTTAAGTGATGGCTCTCTTAAAGGAGCGGAACAAAGTTCGGCCATCTCTGCGATCGGCAAGGTCGGCACGTCCGAGGATCTGAACCTGCTTCTCTCGCTGGCTGCTGACAAAAAGATTCCGCAACTGCACACCCTGAACGTCCTCATCGACTCCAAGAAGATTCGCAAAATTCAGCCCTCAAAAGGAACAGAACGCCTCCTCGATTTCCTCAAATCCGAAGATCAGGCGACTTATCAAAAAACCGCCCTTCTCGCCGGCCTCTGGCGAATCGATTCCGCCCGTCAAAAACTCATCGCGACCTTCAGCGACCCCAAGACCAGCGGATCAAAACGTCAGGCCGCTGCAGAAGGCCTACGGAACTTCGGCGGAAAAGCAGCAGTCGCAACATTCGAAAAGTTCGCCCGTGAAAGCCAGACCGATGACATCAAGGCCCTCGCCGTCAAAGAACTCGCCAATCTTGATCCCGGCCGCGCCGCCAAGGCCGCCGTCGCGCTGCTCGCGAAAGACGAAGCGGGACAAGATCGCTACCGCCTCTTCGATGTCTTCCTGAAAAACCCAAAGGCCTCCACCTCCCTGGCTAATGCCATCAAGGGACAAAAGCTGCCCGCCAAGATTGCCAGCCTCGGAATGCAACGTGCCGGCACCTCCGGCAAGCCGCCCGAGAATCTCATCAAAGCCTTACAAACCGCCGGTAATCTCAAGCCCATGGCACAGCAGCTCAGTAAGGAAGAAATGACCTTGCTCGTCCAGCGTGTCCAAGCCGACGGCGACCCACACAATGGTGAGCGCGTCTATCGCAGCTTCAATCTTCAGTGCGTTGCCTGCCACGCCATCGGGGGAGTGGGCAGCCCCATTGGCCCCGATCTGGTGAGTATTGGATCAAGTGCTCCCATCGACTACCTCATCACCTCGCTCCTCAATCCGAATGACAAAATCAAGGAAGGCTACCACACCACCTTGGTGACCACCAAAAATGGCGATACCTTCACCGGTGGATTGGTCAGCGAAGGCGATCAGGAAATCACCCTCCGCGACAACTCCGGCCGCATGACCAAAATCGCCAAGGCCGATGTGAAATCAAAAATCATCAGCCCCGTCTCCATGATGCCTCCCGGCCTCACGGCCAGCCTGCGCGAAGATGAATTCATCGACCTCGTCCGCTTCCTCTCCGAACTCGGAAAAGAAGGTGACTTCAAAGTCGACTCCCGTTCCGTCATTCGCGATTGGATGGCGCTGCAACCACACAAGCGAACCCGCGATGACATCGGACATTACGGGCCCAAGATCTTCGCTGAGAAATTCAAGGGGTATTCCTGGACTCCCGTCGGCAGCATGGTTAGCGGAGCGCTTCCGCCGAGAGACCTTCCGCCCGTCCTCGGTCGTGGTAAAACCCGTTGGGGTGTCGTACGCTTTGGAGTGGAGCAACCTGCCAAGGGCGCATTTTCGCTCAAGATCAACGAGACCCACCTGATGCATCTTTTCGACGGTGAGAGGGAAATTAAACTTCCCGAAAAAGGACCTGCAACGGTGGAGTTTAAAGCCGGAACTGATCCACAACGTTTCACCATCGCGGTCAATTCAGTTTACCGCTCCGCCAACATCCTCGTCGAAGTCGTCACTCCAAAATAACAGCCCCATGAAATCAGCCTGTCTTGTCATCCCCGTCGGATTGGTTGTGGCCCTCGTCGCCGCAAATTCCGACGAAGCCAAACCGTCCCACTCCAAGCTCATCCTCAGCAAAGGCGTCTACACCGAAGGTGCATCCTTCGGCGACGTTGATGGCGATGGCGTCCCTGACCTCCTCGCCGGACCACTTTGGTTCAAAGGTCCAAAATACGATACCCAACATCGCTACCGCCCCGGCGATGCGACTCCCGCCAAAGGATACAAGCACAGTTCGTTTCAAAGCTGGGTCTTTGACGTCAACGGCGACGGAAGATCCGACATCTTCCAGATCGCGCACACCGGCCGCTTTCATCTCGACCTTTATCTGCAACCTGAGAAGCCTTCCGAGAATTGGCCGGTTCATCGCGTCGCCGCTGAGATCGGAAATGAATCCCCCGAAATGGGCGACCTCACCGGCGACGGAAAACTCGAACTCATCGCGATGAGAGATGGCCAATTTGGCTTCTTCACGCCCGACATGAAAGCTCCCGAGAAGCCGTGGAAATTTCACGTCATTTCCAAAGTCCGCACCAAGTCACCCTACTACCACGGCCTCGGCTTCGGCGATCTCAATGGCGACGGCCGCACCGACCTCCTCGAAAAAGGAGGATGGTATGAAGGCCCCAAAGATCCCACTTCCGGCAAAGAGTGGACCTTCCATAACTATAAATTCTCCGACCCCGGCGGCGCACAGATGCTCGTCTTTGATATCGATGGAGACGGCGACAACGACATCGTCACCAGCCTCCGGGCGCACTCCTGGGGATTGGCCTGGTATGAAAACACCCTCATCGACGGCAAGGTCTCGCTAGAGAAGCACATCATCATCCCTGAAGGCGACAAGCCTCCCGCAGAAGGGCTCGGCTTCTCCCAGGCTCACGCCCTCGCCGCCGGCGACTTCAATGGCGCCGGCATCACCGACTTCGCCACCGGCAAACGCTACTGGGCCCACAACGGCCGGGACCCCGGCGCCGACGGCCCGGCTGTCATCTATTGGTTCGAAACCAAACGCGGCAAAAACGGCGTTGAATTCATCCCCCACCTCCTCGACAGCGACTCCGGCGTCGGCACCCAACTCGCCGTCGCCGACTTCAACAAAGACGGCCGCACCGACCTCGGCGTCGGAAACAAAAAAGGAGTCTTCATTTTTGAGAGCCAGAAGTAAGGTGGCGGCGGCTTCCAGCCGCCGAGCCATCCTAAGGTTCCCCTATGATGATTTTAGCGAGAGGCTAATTCTAATCTCGTTGAGGAAGGTGTCCGCCAATCTCCACTAATCACATCGCTACTAAAGATCCTTTCATTTCCCTCGAAGAACATCCCTCGAGAGATTCGTGAAAATTGGCTGAGATTC
>JAKMEV010000163.1:0-3529 GCA_022425785.1 Akkermansiaceae bacterium
CAACGAGCTTCTATGATTCAGCAACTGGAGATGATTATAAGTGGCCAATGATAGTATGGGATGAGGAGCATGAGCCAGGCCCCAAGTATTTGTTTGGCGGCGTTGTTATTCCAGATGGTCAGACAGGTGAAGAAGATGTGCAACAGGCATTGGATGCTCTTGTAGCGCACGATAATACGGCACCATTTATTTCTCGCTTATTGATTCAACGTCTGACTTCGTCCAATCCCAGCCCAGAGTATTTGCGGAGGGTTTCTCTCGCTTGGGAGGCGGGTAGTGGTAATTTGGGGAGAGTGGTCAAGGCGATCCTGCTCGACCCTGAAGCTAGGACGACAGATGAAGGGACTGGGATCAGGGGCAAAATAAGAGAGCCATTGATTAGAATGACGCACATCATGAGGGCATTTGCAAAGTCTGATGAGTCTGGGCGTTATGGAGTTTTTGCCCCTACTTTGAATACAGAATTTGGGCAATTTGTAATGTCTTCTCCAACGGTATTTAATTTTTATCAGTCTGATTATTCACCAGTGGGAGACCTACGCGCAAGAGGCTTGGTCGCGCCGGAGTTACAAATCGCGACTGCAAGTTCGTTGTTGGCAACACATGACAGGTTGAGGTATACTTCGTACGAAGGTCACTGGATGAGGGCAATAGACTACTCTGATGAGATCGGAATGTTGGATGATATTGACGCGTTGATTGAGCACCTGGATACCATTCTGACCTATGGGACGATGAGCTCCACTACCAAGGCAGTAGTCAGGGAGCAGCTATTAAATCAACTCACCAACCATAACAAAATCTTCACTGCGGTGCATTTGATCGTCACTTCGCCAGAGTTTACTGTTCTTAAATAGATGGTGAAAAAACATTCGGAGTTCTTAAATCGCCGCCAATTTTTAGGCGAAGCGGGTTGTGCAACAGTTGGCTCTATTGCGGCGTTGTCGACGATTTTCAACCTGCGACTTGCGGGAACTTTGGCGGCTGCAGATGATACCCCGGAGGAAGATTACAAGGCGCTGGTTTGTGTCTTCTTAGCGGGGGGCAACGATTCATTCAATATGCTCACTCCCAACGGTGGTGAGGCTTACGATGAATACGCTCTTGCAAGAGGGAGTCTGGCCTTGTCCCCGAGCAATTTGTCGGCTTTATCGGAGACCCTTCCCGATGGACGTCAGCTCGCGCTTAACAGTAGCATGAGCGAGTTGCTCGCACTTTATGAAGGGGAGAAAGCCGCTTTTGTTGCGAATGTCGGGACCTTGGTTGAACCAACAACAGTGAGCGAAATATTGGATGGTTCCGCAAAATTGCCTTTAGGACTATTTTCCCATTCGGATCAACAACAGCACTGGCAATCAGGACTTTCAGACAATCGCTCGCCGGAAGCCGGATGGGGAGGGCGGTTGGCAGATTGTCTCAAAGAAACTAACGGAGTTAGCGGGGTTTCGATGAATATTTCTCTGGCAGGGCTTAATCTTTTTCAGACGAGCGCAGGCACTAATGTCTTCACAAAGAATCCGGGGGATGTGCCGGGATTAGCGGATTGGGATCAACCTTATTTTTTGAGTAGACGAACGGCGATTGAGAGTATTTTAGATGCCGAATATCGAAATGTTTTTGAGAAGACATTTGTAGAGCGAACAAAAGGTGCGATTGCTGCGGGGCGGGAATATGGGGAGGCTTTGGCTGCGGCAGATCCGTTGGGAAGTTCATTCACGACTTCTAATCCTATTTCGATGCAATTAGAGGACGTGGCAAAAGGGATTTCTGCCCGGGATGGGCTAAACAAGAAACGTCAGACGTTTTTTGTTATGGCACCCGGTTGGGATCATCATAGTTCGCTGAGCGGACATCCTGCCATGTTACAGCAGCTCAGTCAGGCCATTAATGAATTTCAAAATGCCGTTATTGAGATGAATCTAGAAGAGAGTGTGACTTTATTTACCGCTTCAGATTTTGGGCGTACCCTTTCTGCGAACGGTGGAGGGAGTGATCATGGATGGGGAGGCAACCAGTTTGTTGTGGGAGGATCGGTTAACGGAAAACAAGTCTATGGTGATTACCCTGACCTTGCTCCGGGAAGCTCGTTGGATACCGGTCGGGGCCGCTTGATACCTTCTACCTCGGTTGATGAATATTTTGCCGAGTTGGCTTTATGGATGGGAGTTTCCAAAAGTAATCTGCCATTGGTTCTTCCAAATCTTGGGCGTTTTTATGATGTGACTAGTGAGAGCCCTCCGCTGGGATTGATGGATTTGGGATGAAGAAGTGGGCGGTCATCGTTTGTGTTCTCGTGACGATTGGTGGCTTCATCGCTCAATCCTTTGATTCTTTTGAAGGGACTACTCTGGCGGAAGAGGTTTCCATTTCGAGCACGTATGCGAAGCCATCATTGCGTGTGATCACCCGGTCTCTCTTTCACAAGGAATATGCTGCAGAGAATGGGAGTATTGAGAATGATTTGGAGGCGGTTTCATTCCTGCTAACCGACTGTCAGTTAATCATCAAAAATTTTGACACCTTTTTCCTGCCTGATAACGAAGCGATAACCTCCTTTCTGCGGGGAGCAAACCCTGAGAGGACCGCTTGGATATCGCCCGATCATTCCTCAGTTAATCGGGAAGGTGAGTTGCTTGACCGGAACGGGATCCCCATTTTATTTCATCGCGAAAGCAGCTCAAGGATTCAAATCCGTTCTGCCGGGAAAGATAGGGTGATGTGGACTTCCGATGATGTGGTATACCCTGATCGGAAGACTCTTTCCAAAGCTAATTGAGCTTGTCGGAACGGAATAATGATCCTTAATCATTAAATGAAAATGGCGAATAATCAACAACAGGACATACAGTCCAAGAGTCCGGTTCTTTGTAATATCGCGAGTTTTCGAACTTCCACATTGGCAATGGGAGTGGGGGCAATCGTGACTCTCTTCCTTATGTATGTCGCCTATCCGGCATATCCAACCGCAACTGGGAAGACTCTTGCCACGTGGACGTGGATGGGCTGCAATCCAATAAATGGATTTCTTCATGGCAGGTTTATCCCGGTTGCATTTTGTGCGATGATCTGGATTGCCTGGAAAAATACAAAGAGCGAAAAGATTTCTCCCTCGTCGTGGGGTTTGGTTGCTTTGGTATTTGGATTGCTTTTATACCTCGCCTCTATTCGCACTATTCAGCCTCGTCTTGCGCTAATCGGGGTGCCATTCGTGATTATTGGAATCACCCATTATTGTTTGGGATGGAAGATTACCAAGGCAGTGATTTTTCCGGCCTTTTTCTTTTGGTTTACAATTCCGGTTCCCGGGTTGGAGACCCTGCTTACCGGAAGACTTCAGATCTTGATTACGAAGTTGTGCTACCATGTCGGAGTGCTGATAGGGATGGATTTGACTTTGTCGGGATCGACAGTGTCGGTCAGAGGGACCAATTTGGAGATTGCGGCCGGGTGTAGTGGCATCCGCTCGTTGATGGCGCTGGTGATGATCGCGGCCGTTTACGCCAATTATACGCAAAAGACTCTCTGGAAG
>JAKMEV010000172.1:0-7628 GCA_022425785.1 Akkermansiaceae bacterium
CTAATATTCCTCTCCGACAACGGCGGAACGATCAACACCTACTCCAACAATGCTCCCCTACGGGGCTACAAATACATGTTTGGCGAAGGTGGGATCCGCATCCCGCTCATCGTGGCTTGGCCAGGAAAAATCCCGGGCAGAATGAGCAACAACAGTCTCGCCTCGGCAATGGATATCTTCCCGACATTGCTTGAGCTTGTGGACTCCGAAAGACCGGAGAATCTTGATGGCAAGAGTCTCGTTCCCTGGCTCAAAAAAAAGAAAACCAGTGACGTGCACGACCACCTCTGCTGGAGCGACGGGCGCGGCGCCAGTGTCATTCGCAAGGGACCTTGGAAACTGATCACCTCAAAGGGCTGGGAGCACAGTAACTTCCAACTCGACGAACAAGGCATCGCCAAACCGGCTCCCGATTACAAGTATCCGGACGGCACGGTCTTATTCAATCTCAAGCAAGACATCAGTGAAACGACCGACGTCTCCGCCAAGCATCCAGAGATCGTCAAGGAACTCTCCGGCCTCTACCATCAATGGCGCTCAAAAATGAAATCCAAAGATAAAAAAGGCAAAGGCAAGAACTCCAAGTAGCCCCTCTACTTCACCTTATCCTTTTTTGTTTTCCTGGCCTTTGATTCCCCTGCTCCAAGGTAAGCCTGCATACGACTCACATAGTTCTGGTGGCTCAACTCACATGCCTTCATCGCCTTCATGTAGGGTGCCGTACCGTCTCCAATCCAGTTGACGTTGTTATTCTCACAAGTGAGCCAGAGAATATTGGGACGGTCAGCCGCGCTCGCAATAGCGCTGCCGAGTATTAGCAATGGGATAAGGCATTTCATCATGTGCAGCGGCTTCAAACATTCCAAATCTGAAATTTCCGACGCCTTGCCGTAAAAAAGAGCAATCATGCCAGGAAAAACTTACGCTGAACCCTCAAGCCATCCGCGAAAATCACCCAAATGGTCGAAGAGATGGGTCGGATCATTCGCGGTCAAGCGATCCACCGGGTCATAGCCGGTGGCAACAGCCACGGAATCCACCCCGCCGTGTTTTGCGGTGTGCAGATCATGAGCCATATCCCCCACGAACGCTGTCGTTGATCTGTCAAGTTGATGAGTGTCCAGGATCTCGCCAATGCGGTCCCGCTTGTCGATCACTCCCGCGTAGATCGATTCAAAATGTCCCGCGAACCCGAACTCGCCGAGTTGCTTGTAAAAAATCCCCCGATCCATACTCGAGAGAATGAAACAACGAATCTCTCTCTCCTGACACCATTCGAGCATTTCACGAGCATGAGGCAAAACCGTCACGCCCTCGGGTGATTCGCTGAAAGAGGAGCGGAAAGTATCCTCCAAGTCCGCAATCGGAACGCCGGGAAGGACATCCTCATAAAATTCCGGATACGGCAGACGAAAACGGCGACGAAATTCCTCTCTCCCCATCGGGGCGACCCCGAACTTTTCCAGCACCGCATTGGTAGCATACAAGGTCGGCGGAAGGTCATCCACCAAGGTCCCGGACCAGTCCCAAAGAAACGAGCGGTATTTCATCCTTATCCAATAGTCAGGCGGAGCGACTTGATATTGTCCTCGCCCAATTCAGCCTGTAATTTGCGAAGCAGCCCCGGCTTGAGCTGTTCCAGATGGTAACGCATTGAGGGCTGCAGCACCTTCAGAGTGAGACAACCCTTGCGGAGACTGGCTGGTTCGGTCTGCATGGCGACCAACTCTCCGGCCAAGGTCCGCCAAGTGGCATTGACCTCCTCCTCATCGAGTCCCCCCCGAATCCCAATTGATTCGAGAATGGCCTCAATATGATCTGACGCCGGACTGATATTTTTACCTAAATCCAACGGCCTGGGCGCACCGACCCATTCACGCGTTACCTGCGCCCTCATGCTGCGACGACCACGCTCTTTCTTGGAGCCCGGCTTGCGTCGCATTATTTCATAAGGGGGTAAATTTACTCTCCGTCGTCACCAATCGCCTCGACAGGGCAACCTTCCATGGCCTCAACGCAGTGCTCCTCCTCCTCAGGAGTCTCGGGTTGCTTGAAGAGATATGAGTAGCCTTCGTCATCGGAACGCTGGAAATTCTTAGGAGCAGTCTCACGACAGAGATCACAGTCGATACACTGGGAATCGACATAATACTTACCGCCTACGTTTTCGGGATTTTTATCTTCGAGGTCAGCCATGGCTTTGTGCCGAGTTCTTTCGCCCAGCCGGCTCAAAGATGCAATCTCTTTTTCCGCCCCGATTCGCTCTTTTCAAGTGGCCTCCCACCCTGTTAGCTACCCCCAATCACTCATCAACCATGAATAACAACAATTCTTCAGAGGATTTCTGGGATCTCGACGACGACGATCTTGACCTCGATCCCCCCTCTCCCGAAGAGGAACCGCCCCCACTGCCAACCCCTGAGCCTGTCGAGCAAGCAGCCCCGGAGCCTGCCGCCGCCTCGCCAGAGCCCGCTCCCACACCAGCGACCCCGGCTGAGAAACGGGTAAAAAAGAAGGAAAAAAGTAAAGCATCCAAACTTTCGATCATCGAAAAGATCTCCCTCCTCGTCGTGATCACCTTTCTCGGCGGAGTAGCCGCCTGGGGTATCTCTCTCTACTACGAGCATGCGCCGGAGGGCGAATTGATCACCTTTGACACCGACTTTCCAATTCAGGGGGATTCCGTCACGGTATCCGAAATCGAAACCTGGTGGCGATCGCCGGTACGAAAAGGAGACGACGCTGACCGCGGAGTCCGCCTATCGATCAACCTCATCCCCTGTGCACGCATCAAGATAGAGGATACCAAAGACGCCCTCCTCTGGGTTACTTTCCGCAATGGCGACAAAGACATGATCGGGGACCCCATCAACCTGGCGATCTCAAATGGCAAATTCATTGAATCGGGATCAGAGGAAATTGAGATCCATTCCACTTCCGGATTCGGTAACGCTTCAAGAATCAACGCCTACACCAATGGCGACATTGCCCCCTGGTCTGTCGTCGTGATAGAAGCGAACGCTGACGAAGAATTCAGCAGTAAATCCGATCCCTTCTTAAAAGTCCGTATCGAGGCGAAAGTTCCCGAAGAAAACGAAGTAGATTAACCCCATGTCAGAAACACCTACCGCTCTGGTGCCTGCCGAAGGCTGGCACGTCATGCATCTTTTTTATCAGATCGATCACGGACAATGGAGCCTCCTCTCGGACAGCGAAAAACGCGAAGCCAAGACCCAACTCAGTGAGTTGGTTCAAGAAATTCGCTCGCACAAGGACACCCAACTCCTGACCTACGCCATCGCCACGCCCAAGGCTGACATCGGCTTCATGCTGCTCACACCCGACCTTCATGATCTGACCAGTTTCGAAAAACGCCTCACTCTTGGTCTCGGAGTCGACATACTCACTCCGACTTATTCCTATCTCTCGCAAACCGAGCGCTCGGAATATACTACCACCAGCGAGCAATACGGCAAAGACACTCTCATCGGCGAACAAGGCCTCACCGCAGGCAGCGAAAAATACGAAGCCGGGCTCAAGGAATTCGACGAACGCATGAAGCACTATCTCCAGCACCGCATGTATCCCGTCCTCCCTGACTGGCCCGCCATTTGCTTCTACCCGATGTCCAAACGCCGGGCTACTCACGACGAATACAACTGGTATTCCCTCGAGTTCGAAGACCGTGCCAAGCTCATGAAGGGGCACGCCACTACGGGCCGCCGCTACGCCGGAAAGATCCTCCAGCTCATCACCGGATCGACTGGTCTCGATGAATACGAATGGGGCGTTACCCTGCTTGCCAAGGATACTCTCGACATCAAAGCCATCGTTTACGAAATGCGTTTCGATGAAGTCTCCGCCCGCTACGCGGAATTCGGTGACTTCTACATTGGAATGCAATTGCCTCTTAACGAACTTTTCAAACGAGTCTGCCTCTAGTGTCATGAAATCTGCCCTGACCTGCCTGCTTCTTGCCTTCCTTGTATCCTGTTCGCAATACCAGCGGGACTTTCAAAAAAAGGTGAAGAGGGAAGCTCCCGCAAACTCTGTCGAAGGACCGTGGAAGGGGGAATGGAAAAGCGAAGTGAACGGACACCACGGGCCGGTTTGGTGTCTCGTTTCAAAAACACCCAACAAGGAAAAAGAGTGGATCTTTCGCTACCGCGCCGGGTGGGGTTTCTTCCAATTCGGAGACTACAAGCACGTAGTTGAGGCTACCAAAAAGGACAAGACTCTCCCACTCAACGCTTCAATGAAACTCCCCGGGAACTTCGGCACCTACCACGTTAAGGGAACTCTCACGCCCAAGAAGTTTTCCACCCGTTTCAAAGGCAACGGCGATAAGGGCACGATGGTACTGGCCCGACCTTAATCAACTCTCGCACCAGGGCTCGGCCGAACGAATCTCATCGTTTATCTCCACTGCAGCGTCCCGTAGCTCTCTGGTGGCGAAGAGAACCGCAACATAGCCACCGTGTCCTCCACCACAGTATTTCTGGGCCAAGGCACCTTCGACCCTTGAAAGCTCATTCATCCCCTCTTTAAGCTGAACCTGATAAGACATCTCCACTGCTTCAGCCAACATTTCGACGGACTCTTCCATCACCGCCTGACGTGCTTTCGCCCCGGCGGCCTCAATCAAATCGTAGTCCCGTTCAAGATCAACCGACCCCGGCGTGTCATGCTGACTTCCGGTCCAGACGAGAGCCATCAACCCATCTAGGAACGATCCATCACGCTTGAAGTCAAGCTGCGGTCTTTGCCCGCTTTTCCAGACACAGATTCCTGTCTCCCGAATGACAGCCGGGTCCTGCCAACCCACGCCCAAATTCAATTCCGCCTCAACGGAATCCCGGCCCTCCAACAGGGCCCAGGCTCCACTCCCACCCAGTCCCGCCTTCTTTTCATAGGGCCAATCATGCAAACTCACCTTGGGCGAGATCGCACAATTAACGATAAATCCACCCCTTCGTGAATGTTTTGGGACATCGAGCCAGCCACCCGCAAAATCAATTCTCAGCGGCACCTCCCTCGGCGCGGCAATCCGCTGCACAATTTCCGTCGTCGAGATCGGTTCGATCTGCGGAGGCGTCTTCGGAAGAATCACGTAGCGACATGCGATCTCGTCGCAGAGCGCCCTCTTAATATCGCCATAGCGATCATCTTCCGTCACCGCCAAAACATCCGGCCTTAGCTTCCTGAAGATTGGCTCGAAATCCAACCCTTGCAGTTCCCCGTCCCCACTAACCACTTGATCAACCATCGGCAAAGCTGCCAATAAGGCCGCCTTATGATCATCAGGAAGAGATGGCCTCCGGGTTTTATGAGACCAAAGAATCCCCTCATTGGCAAAAGACACCGTGAGGTGATCCCCCAAAGCCCGGGCCTCGTCAAAAAACTGTAAATGTCCTGCATGCAGGAGATCATAGCAACCGGAAACAAAGACGCGGACCATCGTGCGCCTACTCAAGCAGGCCCAAATTAGCCGACAAGTATTTCTATCCTTTGCCGCTCAATTTTCTTCTCATACGCCCACATTTGCATATGGCCCCAAACCGGCTAAACACAGCAACAAAGCACCCTCAACCCTCAAGGTGTTCCTGCGCCTCGGCGCCGTCCTATTGGCTGGCGCAACAAGCAGTTACGGGATCGACATTATTGATAATTTCGACAGCACGGAACTGGTTGGGGACCTGGAGATCTATCCACTCGGAAGCGTCTTTTCCTTCCTCCTCCTCGTAAAACCACCGTCTTCGAGTGGACTTTGGGACCTGCTCCGATCACCAGAATACGAGTAAAGAAATTCATCATAAGATCTTCTAAATGTCGTATATCCGCAGACTTGTCGAAAGAGATTTAATTACCCAGGGTATCCAGCACATGAAACTTCTGGTCGCCACCATTCTCCTCTCGTTCACTTTATTAGGATTGGGGCAGGCTCCTCCGGCCTTTCGCTTTCAGATCGACACCCTCCACGAAGGCATCCCCCAGCCGATGCATCTGGAGCATGGTCCTGATGGCAAAATCTACTTCATCGAGATCGCCGGCAAAGTCCAACGCTTCGATCTTAAGTCAAAATCTCTCACCACCCTCGGTAAAGTTGTCATCACCAATGATCAGGAAAACGGCCTCATCGGAATGGCTCTCGATCCCGACTTCGCAAGCAATCAATGGATCTACCTCTACCACTCCCCCGTCGATTTCAAGGGACAGATCCTAAGCCGATTCACCATCACCGCAGACAAACTCGATCACGCCAGTCGTATCGACATTCTCAAAGTCGATGAACAACGAAACCAATGCTGCCACCACGGTGGAACGATTCGATTCGGCCGCGATGGCAACCTCTTCATCTCAACCGGAGACAACACCAGCCCCTTTGCCTCCAATGGATTTTCTCCAATCGACGAACGAAAAGGCCGCGAACCATTTGATGCCCAAAAATCCTCTGGAAATACCAACGACCTCCGCGGAAAAATCCTTCGCATTAAAGTGAATCCTGACGGCACCTATGAAATCCCGAAAGGCAATCTCTTTCCCGAGGGCATGAAGAAAACCCGCCCGGAAATCTATGCCATGGGATTCCGAAACCCCTGGCGATTCTCCATCGACCCCGTCACCAACTGGCTCTACGTCGGTGACGTCGGCCCTGACTCGGGCAAAGACGATCCCAACCGTGGCCCGCGCGGTCACGACATCCTTTACCAAATCCGCAAGGCTGGAAACTTCGGCTGGCCCTACGTTCGAGCCAAGAAGGCGTATCACGATTTTGACTTCGCAACGAACAAGTCAGGCGACGCCTTCGACCCTAAAGGCCCTCTCAACAAAAGCCCCAACAATACCGGTCTCGAAAAACTTCCGCCCGTCTCCGACCCCCTCGTCTATTACCCTCACGCGAAGGTCGATCAGTTTTCCCAACTCCACTCCGGCGGACGAACCTCTTGCGGCGGACCGGTCTTTCACTTCAAACCCGAATTCAAAAACACCGGCGGCTTCCCCCAATACTTTGACAAAGCCGCTCTCCACTTCGACTGGCAACGCCCGTCCCTCAACTGGGTGCGCCTCGATGACCAGGGGAATTTCTCCAAACTCGAACCCTTCACCGATGCCGTCAAGATCGGCCAGGGTAAAGACAGCCCCGGACAGCCCATAAAAATCCGCCGCCCCGCCGACATGATTTTCGGACCCGACGGAGCCCTCTACATTCTCGACTACGGCGAAACATGGGGCGTGAACAAGGACGCCCGGCTCCTTCGCATTTCCTACCGGTGGGGCGAACTCCCTCCGGTCGCAAAAGCGAGCGCTTCCCCTTCTGCTTCCTCAGCCCCCTTGAAGGCGACTCTCTCGGCCAAAGGATCATTTTCCCCTGAAAAGAAAACCCTCTCTTACAAATGGACGCTCCTCCCTTCCGACACCGAACTCGGAAGCGGAGAAACCCTCACCGCCACCATCGCCGAGCCCGGAAACCACTTCGCCCGCCTCACCATCACTGACCCCGACGGTGGTAAAGCCTCTCTTGAAATCCCCCTCACCGTCGGTAACGCCCCTCCGGTCGTCGAGGCTGTCCATCCCACCGAAGGAAGCCTCTTCAAACCCGGACAAAAAATCCCCTATCAATTCAAGGT
>JAKMEV010000173.1:0-2496 GCA_022425785.1 Akkermansiaceae bacterium
TCCGTCGATGAGGTTTGAGGCGCCTTGTCCGGCGGGGTTGTCGCCATCCGGGTTGACGACCGAGGACGGGGTGATAGCGCCGCCAGTGTTGGCGAAGGTGAACTCGGAGAGCTGGACTCCGACTGCGGTTTCATATGAGCGAACCTTGGTGGGCGTGAAACGTAGGTAGCGGAATTCGGCGGCGCCTTGAGCCACACTTCGGACGGTGGCGGTAGTGGTGTCATTGCTCCCGTTGCTTGTGAGGACGTAGGGGGAATCGGTGTTGGAAACGGGAGAAATGCTCTGCACTCCGGTGGGGGGAAGGTTATTGCCGACATCCGGTGTGATAGAGACGCCATCAGTCAAAAGGACGTCCCAGATGAGATTGGAATCGTTGCCATTGAGCTGGATGCTGGGGTCGGCACGAAAGCTGCCGACGATGGGGAAATTTCCGGTGGGGAGAACTCCGGCGTTTGCGGGGACGGGAAATGAGGTCGCTTGAAAGGAGGCATTCCGAACCTCAGTGACGGGAAAGTCGAAGGAGCTGACATTGTCGACGAGCGACCAAGAAGAGCCGTCGTCGCTTCCCTCGATGATCCAGCGAACGGGGTCGCGTTCAGGCGCGTCGTTTCCGGTAGTGAGGCTGTAGGCGTCGATGGCGGTCGGGCTGCCGAAGTCGAAAATGAGAGGCTGGCGATTGAAGTCAAGCCACTTGGAGAAGTCGTTGCCATCAATTATGTTCGCAGTGCCCTCGCCAGCGGGGGAGTCTCCGCCAGGGTTGGCGACTGCACTGGGAACAACTAAGATTCCACCGTTTGAGAATCGGAATTCCGAGAGCTGGATGCTACTCGCAGCGACTCCGCCGCGGAGCTTGAGCGAAGTAAAGCGGAAGTAGCGGTGGGTAGATGCCGATTGAGTCACCGCCCGCAGGGTGAGATCCTCGGCGGCGGATGCTGCCTCATTGTTGACGGTGAGGGTGTAGGAGGTGTCCGTGTCGGCTGGTGGATTGACCACGGTATTACCACTGGCCGCAACGGCACCGGGTGAAGGTGCGAGGTCAGCTGAAATGCCATTGAGCGAAGTCCAAGTCAGGTCGAATCCCTCGGTCGCTGGAAGGATGGTATTGTCCGAAGAGAACTGGGTGATGGCGGGGGCGGAGAGATCGGGGAGCTCGAACGCGTTGTCGTAGAAGGTGAAAAAACTTCCCGGAGGGGTGACTAGGTTGCGTGAATCAATCTCGACCCAAGTGGCTCCGTCGGAGCTTCCCTCGAACGTCCAGGAGATGGGAGTGCGTCCGAGGGCATCGTTGGCGGTGGCAAAGTTGTAGCTGTCAATGGTCACCGGTGCGTTGAAGGTGAAGACAAGCGGAGCGATGTTGAAGTCGAGCCATTTGGTGTTGGTGTCTCCGTCGATGATTTTGGGTGGGTCCTCATTTGTAGGACTGTTTCCGCCGGGGTTGGTCACGGTAAGATTCGTGTAATCGACCTTGTTGCCGCCGTCGATGAGGTCGAATTCCGACACTTGGATAAGGCTTTCTCCCGCGGTCTGGGTAGTGGTGAAGCGGTAATACTGGTAGGTGGTATCAGCGGCCCAGGCGTTGAGGGCGGTGATTGGGATTAGGCACAAAATTGAAAACGGAAATGCCATGCGTGAGGTTTGGGATTTTTTCATAGTAGAAAGCTTGGTTTGGTTACCTTAAGTTTTACGAGAAGAGGCGGCGGAAGCTGGCCACGGCCGATGAGACTTTTCATAACAAGATCCCAATAAGCGTTACGAGCACATCTTTCGGATTATGGCAGATCCAGAGGATCTGTCCCTGATTTTTTTCCTTTTATAGTTATCGTCCCTTCCAGCTTGGCTTTTTTGGAGACACTCGGTGTTCTGAATCGAGAATAGACGATGGGAGGAAATCCCAAGTCGTTTCTCGGCAGGGCTGACTGATGAAGTGATTTTTCGGAGCCAAGGCATCCGCTTTGCATCATCAGCCTTTTTGAACTCCTCCCCTTATTCCCCGGCCCCGCCAAAAGAAAATCCCTCAAAGATTAACCGTTCCCATATGATCTTCTCAATCCCCAGGCTACTCCGAGAGGCCCGAAGATCACACAAGTGATTGAAATTACCCAATCGTCCCAAATCTTGTTAGCAAAAGAAAAAACTCCGAACGCTCCCACGAGACCCGCCAGCAAGCCCAGCCATTTCTTTCTGTGGTGCCCGTCTATTCGCTTCTGAGCCTCATTGGGAGAAACAAACGGCAAATTAAGGTCATGACCAGATCCAATGAGCAGCTTACCGCTGCCTTCTTTGAAAAAATCCCTATCAAAATCGACAATATTCATTTTTGGTGGGCCATTGCTCACTTCGCTCCGAAAGGTAGCGAAACCGACGACCTCAACGCACCAAGCCGCCGCTAATAATCCGCAAACTCCAATTAGCCGAAAAATGTCAATGCCGTCCATACCGTATGCAGAAATTACTTCTCATGGATCGCCAAGCGCTACAACCCCCTTTCCCCCACTC
>JAKMEV010000179.1:0-2177 GCA_022425785.1 Akkermansiaceae bacterium
GTTACAGGGTGCCAGAGAGCAAATGCAGAAAGACTTGAAGTTGGCTTTGGCGGAGTTGGAAACGCGGATTAATTCCGAGCGGCCTGATCTTACTCTGATTTCCGACCGCGGATTGGCCCTCGCGATGAAAGGAGATAAGGAATTAGCCAAAAAAGACCTCTCTCTTTTACAAAAATCGGGTTTCCCCGCCCGTTCATTTCTGTTTTTGGAACAGCAGCTAAATGATTAGCGTTTAGTTCATCAGGTGTGCCTGGAATGATTCGCTGGTTTGGCCCATTCCATCGATCTCAGTGCGGATGACTGCGGCCTCGCTGTTAAGGCCGGCTTTCTTTAGGCGGTCAAGTTCTCTCATGAGCCTGGAGAGATAGCTGGTTCTTAGGCTTGTGACTTCAGCATTAAATTTATCCCGTTGGCGTTTTTGAGTTTCGAGTCCCCGAGTAAGATACTTTTTAATGTCTGCAGGAAGAAGGTCTATAAACTCAGGACCTCCGGGAATCATTTCTTCGCTATCCAGCGTATCTTTGATCTTTTGAATACGGGCTCCAAATCTTTGCTGCTGGGATTTGGGAGCGCTGTTGTACCATTGTCCCAGAGATCCGCTGACAAACTTTTTGTTCTCGGTGAGCATTTTTGTATAATTTTCCACCTTCTTGACGAGGGACTTACGAATAATCTTCCGCCAAGTGAGGACATTCGCGCGGGCGGAACCATTGTCGCCAGCGTCGGGTGTTGTGGTAGCTTCGTTGGAATTTGCAAAGGTTGTTGCGTCATTACTCCATTCAATGAGGAAGGCTTCGACTTCCCGGGAATCAGGCGAGGTGTCATTCCAGCCGGGTGATGATGAGTCGTTCTTGAAATGCAAAGCGTTGTCATTTGGACCGCCGTCGGGCGCGTTTTCCTGCCAACTTGCCTGCTTCCAGGCCTCTCGGGTGACCCAATACCATGTTTCATCGTTGCGACGTCCGCCGAGCCAGGCGGATTCATCAACTCCGAGAGCGGCAATCAAGGTGTCCCGGATGAAATTCATTTCGAGAATGTCAGAGGCGACAGCAAGGTGGCCTTTCCCAGAGCTCGCCGTGAGGTCGGCTTCGTCCCAAGTGAGGGGGCGATTGACGACGAGATAGTGGCGGTTTTGTTGAACGACAGTTCCCGGTGGCCAGGACGGGCTGGGGGATTCCAGGGTATTTTGCAAGCGAGCGAGTTGGGCTGAAAGAGACCCTTTGTTGTCTCCAAATTTAGACCACTGAAGGATGAAGGGGTTTTTTTCGCCATTGGGGCGGGCTTTGATCAGTCCTGATTGAGAAAGCGCAGCGCAAGAGCCCAAGTTAGTGGAGGGCTTGTTGTGGAGCCATTTTTGTCCGGTAACCCATCCCCAGTCGGTTCTTCCGAGGGCACCGCCGCCGACCCAGGCGCGTTTGTGGGTTTTGATGGTTGAAGCGAGAGCGGCGACATCGGCCGCAGTTTCCGCGGTGGCAAGATGGCCGCCATGGTCTTCTGCAAATTGGGCGGCTTGTGACCAGGTCATGGGAGAGTCGACCAGGAAAAGGAAGTTATTTCCTCGTTCGATGGATCCTTCGGGGAAACGCTCCCGTTTTCCGTTGGCGAGATCCGGTTTAAGGTAAGCTAACTCTTCCACGGGGGTGCGCTTGGCCGAGGGGCTATGAATGTCCTCGGCGTGTTTTTTTGCGAGTTGTCTGGCACGTTCCTTGGCGGCTTCTTCAGCGGCTTTCTTTTTATCGGCTTCGGCTATGGCGGCGTTGCGCTCGGCGGCGGCTTTGTCAGATTTGCGGCGTTTTTCCCGGAGTTCTTTCTCTTCCTCAATGGCAATTCGCTCTTGTTTTTCCTGATATTTTCCCCAGGCGAAAATGATGGCCGGAATAAGAGCGGCGATGATGATGAGGTTTCGGATGATCGGCCAGTTGCCTGAATCCGCCATGGCGATGGCGGGACTCGGGGCGGGGGCCGTGATGGTTTCTTCGTTTTCGCTTTTCTCGCGGGTGACCGTGGCAAGTTTGGTTCGGGAAGGTGATGGCTTGGCGGTGGTAAGCTTAACTTCGGAGATTTCTTTTCGGGCGAGTTTGGCTCCGGAAGTTTCCTTACGACTGAGTTTGGGGCCGCTAGGTTTGGAGGTGGCTCCGAGCTTGAGCTTGGTGTTTCCGCCGGATCCACGCCCACTC
>JAKMEV010000184.1:0-6570 GCA_022425785.1 Akkermansiaceae bacterium
GTCTTAGCGTGGCCCCCAAATCCTTCTTTCAGGAAGCTTCCATCACTCTTCTTCGTCGTAAAGAGACCGATCTCCCGAATAAAGAGACTCTTCTAAATAAAGAGCCAAGCCTCCTCAAACGCCTCGTATTCCGAGGAGGCGTCAACAGTGACTACGGCAAAAAATTTCGCTGGTGGGTCGAAAAACAGATTGGCGAAACCGGCGGTAAACTTCTCTCCCGCAACCAGCTCATGAATGGGCCTTCTTCCCTCTACTCCAGCCGGGATCCCGACACCACTGACATCCTCCACGAGTATTTCATTCCCTCCGATCAGCTCGCCAATTTCATTGAGAAATCGCGCCCCGTTTTTCTAAAACACCAGCCTGAACTCCTCAACGTTACCATCCGAAACATCCATCCCGATCACGACACTTTCCTCAGTTACGCTCCCGAGGAGGTGTTCGGCCTAGTCCTTCTCTTTTCTCAGGAACGTGACGAGGAAGCTGAAGCTGCCATGCTCAGGCTTACCCGCGAGCTCATTGACGTCGCCCATGCCTGTCGAGGGCGCTATTATTTGCCCTACCGCCCCCACGCCACTCTTGAGCAATTTCACAAAGCCTACCCCCAAGCCTCCGCTTTTTTCACCAAAAAACGCCTCTTCGATCCCCAAGGCATTTTTGACAACAAATTCTACCAAACCTACAGCCGGCCCCTGGAAATCAAATAATCTGCTCCTTCCTGAAACTGTCTTTCTTCGGATGGATTTGTGCTCCGGATGTTTTCTGTCCAGGAAGGCTCGATTGAGCTAATATCTCGACCGCCGTTTTTAGATCGTCCGCCTATTTTGGGAATTCATGGCATGCTCATGATCGTGAAAGGTGCTAGTTTTTTTCTCTCCATCGTGCTTCCCAGATTTCGGAGAGATCTTCGACGACCTGTGGCAATTTCTTAGCAAGATTAATCGTTTCAGTGCGGTTTTTGGCTAGATTATAGAGTGCCCAAGCGCGCTTGCCCTCGCGCACGATTTTGTAGTCGCCGCTAACGACTGCGTGGGTTCCTGAATGGTTGAAGAGGTAGGCATGGTCGCGGTTGTTCGAACCACCGTTCAAAACTGGCACGAGCGACTTGCTCTCGTGTGCTTCGAGTGTCTTGTCTGCGAACTTTTCCGGATAGCTGGTGCCGGCGAGTTCGAGACAGGTGGCCATGAGGTCGACGACGTGCCCGCGTTCCGCGGTGATTGAACCGGGCTTGGTTTTCAAGCCGCCTGGCCAGTGCATGATCGCGGGCGTGCAGGCTCCGCCGTTGTGGACGTTCGACTTATAGCGCCGCATCGGCGTGTTTTGCGCGTGGGCCCAGTTGTGCCCGACACTTCCGTAGGTCAGTGGACCACCCATTGGGACATCATAGATGTCTCCAACTGCCACGGTTTTGCCTTCTTGCTTCGCTTTCGCCAAAATATTGTTGGCGGTGTTCCACCCGTTGCCGCTGAGATGTTCGGGGCAGGCGCCGTTGTCGTGGGCGTAGATGATGAGCGTGTTCTCGAATTGTCCCGTGCGTTTCAGGGCCGTGACGATCCGGCCGACTGCCTGGTCCATGTGGTCGACCATCGCCGCGTAGATGGCCTGGTTGCGGATGTGCCAGGCTTTGTGGTCGACGGTTTCCCAATCATTGACTCTCGGCTCGCGCTCCGGCAGCGGCCAGCATTCCTTGTCGATGATTCCCATTTTCAGCATGCGAGCATAGCGTTCCTTGCGGAGTTGATCCCAACCACCCTCATATCGCTTAAGATATTTTTGGATCGATTTTTCTGGCGCGTGCATGGGCCAATGGGCCGCTGTGAAGGCGACGTATTGAAAGAATGGTTTGTCCGACTTTACGAAATCTTCGATCTGAGTGACGGCTTCACTACCGATCTTGTCAGTGTAGTAATAGTCGTCGCCATCCGGTTCGGCCGCCTCGGTGTTTCGGGTGAGGGTATAGGGATCCCAGAACGAGCCTGCCCCGGTCATCGTTCCGTAGAAGCTGTCAAAGCCGCGTTGAATGGGGCCGTCTTTTTTGGGGTTCACTCCTAGATGCCATTTGCCAACCATGCCGGTGTTGTAACCTGCTTTCTTGAGAAGCTCGGCAATCGTGACCTGCGACGGCCCGAGTTTGTTGCTGTAGCGACCACTCATGAGAGTGGCACGTGTCGGCCAGCATCGCGCCGTGTTGTAGAATTCGGTGAAGCGCAAACCACCGGCGGCCAGCGAATCGAGGTGGGGAGTTTCAATTTCACCACCGAAGCAGCCGAGGTCGGAGAAGCCCATGTCGTCGGTGAGGACGATCAGGATGTTCGGTCGTTTGTCTGCATGTCCTGGTGCCGCCGTGAGGCTGAGGATCATGGCTGCCGCAATTCTGATGAAGGTGGTGAGTTTTTGCATGGGGCATTCTCGGTGAAACTGCTATCGGACTACAACGGTAAATTACCGTCAGCACCTATACCTTGGCATTTTTGAAAAGGATCTTGGCTCGGGAATCAGCAATTCATACTCTTCGCGATATCAAGCCTTGATCCATCCTATGACCACATCGACTTCCCGCCGTTCCTTTCTTGCCACTGCCATTCCAGCCACTTTCTCCGGTTCTCTTTTTGGGGCCGAGGAAAAGAAAACCCCGTGGCTGCGGATCTCGCTGCAGCAGTATTCCTTCGCGAGTATGTTTCGCTCTAAGGCGTTGGATCCGCTGGACTATCCGAAGTTCGCCATCGACAAAACCGGGATCAAGGCACTCGAGTATTTTAACGGCTTCTTTGAGGACAAGATTGATTCCGCGGAGTTTCTCGAGGAACTGAAAAAGCGTGTCGGGGATCTTGGGGTGAAAAGTCAATTGATGCTTTGTCGCTCGGACCTCGCACTTGATTCAGCCGATGCCAATGAACGGAAGAAGGCGGCGGCCTTGCTGGCTCGTTGGGGGGAGTTTGCCAAGGAGCTGGGATGTCACTCGATCCGGGTCGATTGTCGTTCGAAAGGAAATCGTGAGGAGGTCAAGAAGCAGGCGATCGATGGGCTGAATCAACTGTGCGACCTTTTAAAACCGATGAAAATGAATGCCATCGTCGAGAATCACGGCAACTGGTCGAGTAAGGGAGATTGGGTGAAGGAAGTGATGGAGTCGGTGAAGCTGGATAACTGCGGGACCCTACCGGACTTTGGAAATTTCAAAGGCTATGACAAGTATCAAGGAGTCAAGGACATGCTACCCTGGGCCAAGGCGATTTGTGCCAAGGTTCATCAGATTAATGAGGACGGTGAAGCCGCGCATACCGATTTTCACCGCATGCTCAAGATCGTGAAGGACGGCGGATTCAAGGGATACATTGGCATTGAATTCGAAGGCGGAAAGAATTCAGTCGCCGGAGTCCTGGGGACGAAGAAGTTGATTGAGAAGACGCTGCAGAAGCTGGGGTGACCTTAAGCAGGGTGGGATTTTGGGCTGATGCGTCCGTTGATAGACGAAAGTGATCGCTATTCTTCCTCTGTTCCCCCCAGGGTGACGTTGATGTTGTATTTGTTCTGCAGGTGCGAGTGGGCGCGGCTGGCTTGGCCGGATTTGGGGTAGCGTTTACAGGTGAGCTGGAAGGTGCGGATGGCTTTTTCCTTATCCTTGGCTTCTTCGTAGGTGTAGCCAATTTGGATAGTGGCCTCGGGGGCGGATTTCTCGACGACCTTACATTGGTTGTAGAGGACGATGGCTTCCTTTTGTTCGCCGAGGCGGCGGTGGCATTTGGCGATAGCGAAATAGTTTGCCGGGAAGCGGTCAACTTGCCGGTAGCAGGCGATGGCTTTTTTCCAGTCGGAGAGTTTTTCGTAACATCCTGCGATGGTCCATAGGTAGGTGCCGGAGTTTTCGCCATCGATTTCGATGATCTGGCGGTAGGTTTCGATGGCTTCTTCGGTTTTGCCTTCCTTAAGTTGGAGGGAGGCCACGTTGGAAAGACCCGCGACCTTGTTTTCATACTGGCCGTAGATGCGATAAGCCTGGTCGAGTTTTTCGCGGGAGATATACCAGTCGGCCATCTTTCCACGGAGTCCGTCGTTCATGCCAAACTTCTCGCCGATTTCCTCATAGACTTTGAAGGTTTCGGACGGGCGGCCCAGAGTCGTGTGAAGGGCGGCGACTTGATAGAGAAACTGTGAGGCGAGTTCAGGGCGGACTGTCGTTTCGACCCGCATGGTGGAGATAAGCTGGTCGCCGAGTTTGAGGGCGGCGGATTTGGTTTTTGGGTCTTTGAGAAGGTGGTTCACCGTTTTGACCGAGAGGCTATATACCTGATCGAAGAGCTTGGGGCCGGCGTAAGTGGTGGCGAGGGCTTTCTTTCCTTCATCGAGTTCCTGGGCAAAGCAATGGATTTCGGCGAGCTCATGGCAGGCCTTGATGCAGGCTGATTTGGAAACGTCGGTGCGTTTTACTTTGAAAGTGAGCTCCTTGAGAATGGAGAGGCGTTCGTCCATGTCCTGATGGAGTCGGGAGTAGTGGAGGAGGTCCTGCCGGGCGCGGATGGCAATTTCGTGATCGGGGTATTCCGTGATGAGGAAGCGGAAGGACTTTTGGGCGTCCTTGACCTCGCCCATGGTGCGGTAGGCGTCGCCCATGCAATAGGCGGCGATGGTAGCTTCGTGGGAATCGGGCCAGTAGTCGATGACGGATTGAAAGCCGTCGCGCAGGGCGGTCTTGGGCTTTTTTAATCTCATCATGGTATGGCTCCACATGAGTTGGGCGTAGGGAGCGCCGGGGCTTTTTTCGTAGAGCGTGAGAAATTTCTCATATTCGGCGAGGGCAACCTTGAAGGTTCCCTTGAGGAAATGCTTTTCGGCAATTTTGATCTGATAGCGTTCGACCTCGCGCATCTTTTCGAAGGTCTTGACGTCGATCTGCTGTAGAGAGGTGAGCTTGCTGTGTGAGAGCGTGGCGAGGATGAGAAAAAGGAAAGTGATGAGGCGTAAATTCATGTCGATGAAAGGGGTTACTTTTTGGTCGCTTCGAGCCATTTGTTATATTCGGCGTGGGCGTAGTAGATGATGTTGACGCCGAGTTGGTAGCTGGATTCCCAGACGTCGCGGGGAACGCCGGAGTGGCCGTCGGCCCAGGCGTCACCAATGTCGCCGGGGTGATAATAGGCGACGAGTCGTCCGTTGACGACCCAGCCGAGGGCGTTGGACCGCCCGTGGGGAGCCACGATGGGAAGTTTGGGGAGCGGGTAAGGAATACGGTGGATGGTGTGGTCGAGGTAGACCGAAATTGGTTCGATCTTGGGGAGGACTTTTTGCATCATGGAGACGAACTGTCCTTCCCAACCGGAGCTGCCGCCGTTGTCGCCAAAGAGCATGCCGTGGTGCTCGAGAAGGTAGCTGCGCATGACTTTGATCTCCTTCTCGCTGAAGTTGATGTTTTGCTGTCCGGTCATGTAAACCATGGGTGGGCTTTTTCGGGGCGGGAAGCCTTTGAGGCGGCCAATCTCCATGGGCTCGGGGCGGTCGCTGACGGGGTGGCCGGTGCGGACGCCGTATTCAGTGAGGAGATTGAGGTCGGAGCCACGGTCCATGTCCTGTTCCCAATCACCGCCGTCGTACTTAAGGCGGATGAAGCGTACCTTGCCGCGTGTGGTACCGGCGGAGAAGCCCGCGCCGTCGCCTTTGCCCTGGCCGATCTTGTAGAGGTGCTCGGTGACTTCGAGGACCTGAAGTTTTACATCATCGATAGGCGGCGGATTGAATAGGATACTGGAATATGGATTGATGACGTATTTCTTATTAATGACCTTTTGAATTTTGACGATCTGTTTGAGTTGGGTTTCCTCACCGCCGCCGAGCGGGGATTCGTAGATGCTGCAACCGGATAGGCGGGTGAGAAAGTATGCCATCAGGCCAAACATGAAGGTGTAGCTCATGAGGGTGAAGATGGACTGCCGGAGCTTGTTGTTCTTATTGCCAAAATACCAGGCGACGAGTTGACGTGGATCCCAAACGGTCTTTTTTGTTTTGGGGTCGGGGACCCGTTTAGTCTCGCGGTCGATCCACCAGACGGCCCAACACAACCCAAGGAAGAAGGCTCCGGCGGTGCCGACCTGGGTAAGAGTTGCGGAGAGGGAGTAGGAGTAATTGAGGAGAGGGAGGTGGACGATAAGTTGCCAGAGGGGAAGATAGGAGATGCTGAAAACGGCGCGTCTGACGATCAGCGATGAGTTGCGGTGGTGGCGGATCCAGAAGTAACAAACCGGGACCGCAGTGGCGAATCCGATGGCCGAGGTGAGATAGCTCAAGCGAAACCAAGCGTGGGCATCGAGCCAAATAAGACACCAGAACGCCACGTAGATCCAAGTTAACATGACCGGCCGACGACTGAGGCGGAGGAGCCAGTCGGGGACAGAGATCTTATTGGGTTTGTTGGGCATCCGGGTGGCTGTTGCTACTCCAGATCCTTCAGGAAATCGCCGCCTTTATCCTCAAGAGGATTGCTGTTTGAGGGAGCGGTGATGGTTTCGTTGACCTTGAGAGGTTTGAGCGATTCAGGCGTGTTGGGATCGGCTGGTTTTGGGACCGTGGCTGCTGGGG
>JAKMEV010000187.1:0-4432 GCA_022425785.1 Akkermansiaceae bacterium
GCCAAAAAGGAGACTCCGACTCCGCAAACGAAGCCAATAATGGTGTTGGCAAAGGAGCAAAATCCGAACGCCGCATTCCAAAAGCAGCCGGAAGCCCCGGATCTTCCCTCCCCCCCGAATTCCAAAAGGCTCTCGACGCCTATAACAAAACGAAGAAGTAGTTTCTTCGCTTTTTAAAAGCGCCCTGACTCCACTCTGTCGCTCGGAGCAGGGCTAACCTAAGCCACAATCACACCAATCCCATGCGCCTGCTGATACTTACTCTTTCCCTGTCCTTGGGACTTTCTTCGATGGGACAGACTTTGCCCCGCCGCGAAGCCGACCCAATTCCCGCTCAAGTCGAAACCGTCTACAAGCGGGGCCTGAAGTGGCTTTCCCAAAATCAAAATGCCGAGGGCGCCTGGGAAGGGGGACACTATGGCAGCGAACCCGGAGTCGTCGGACTCTGCATCATGGCCTTCCTCGCCCACGGAGAAGACCCCAATCACGGACCGTATTCCCAACACATTCAAAAGGCCGTCAACTTCATCATCGAGAATCAGAAGGAAAGTAACGGCTATATTGGAACGAGCATGTATAGCCATGGCTTCGCAACCCTTGCGCTGGCCGAATGCTACGGAATGTTTCAGGATGAAAAGATTGCCCCTGCTCTCAAAAAAGCTGTCGATCTTATTCTTTCCGCGCAGAAGCGTAATTCACGAGGAGCCTGGCGATACACGCCGGACAGCTCCGATGCCGACAGCACCGTTTCCGGCTGTCAGATTGTCGCACTTTATGCGGCCCGGAATGCCGGCATCCCAGTCCCCGATACCGCCTTCGCTAAAGCAGCCAAATACATGGCCAAATGCCGGGGCAGCGACGGTGGCTTCGGCTACACCTCTGGAATTGGTGACAAGCCCACTCTCACCGCGATCGGACTCCTTTGCGAAGCCTTAGGTAAAAAGCACGGAACCAAAACCTTCAAGGCCAGCACGAAGTATCTCTCAAAGAAACTCAACTTCCGGGATCGCTACTACCCCTACTATTTTGAGTATTATATGTCCCAGGCTCTTTTTCATGCCGACGAAAATCTCTGGAATGAGTGGAACTCGAAAAACATCCGTTATCTCTCAACGATCCAGTCTCCCAACGGTTCTTTTCCCGGAAACAAAGGACAGGCTTTTTCCACCGCCGGTGCTCTGCTCTCCCTGGCTCTTAATTATCGCTTTCTCCCAATTTACGAAAAATGATTTCCCGCACCATTCTCTGCCTCACAGCACTCATCTGCGGAACATCTGCGGGAAAAGAGCTTCTCCAGGGCCGGGACCCATTTGGAGTCAGAACTGAAAAGAAAATAGGCACCCTGAAAATCCCCAAATCCGATCCAACCGGAACGGATATTATGCGCTTTGATAACGGCGATCTGATCCACGGAAAATTTGGAGGGCTCAACGATGGAGTCCTTTGGAAACGCCCGGACATCGATCGACCACTGCGCGTAAAAAAAGACGGAATCCGACAGATCGTATTCAATGGTGGCCAACCCGGGATCCATACCAGTAAGACCTCCCATGTTTCGCTCATTAACGGTGATCAAATTCCCGGAGAAATAAAATCCCTCACTGACAAACACCTCATTCTCGACAGCCCGGTTCTTGGGCAACTAAAAATCCCCCGGGAGCAATTGAAATCGCTCAGCCCAAATCCTTTTAATGGCAAACTTGCTTACGCGGGACCATTTACCAGTGATGATTGGGTTCTCTTGACCTATCCAAAGGTCGAAAAGAAGAAGGACGAGGAGCAGAAGGAAGAAAATGATCGGGAAGAGGATCAAAAAGAAGAAGGAGAGCCCGAAGCGGAACTCCCCAGTTGGGTCTATTCCGGAGCCGCCTTTTTTAACGCAATCGACCAGGCTCCACTTGTTCGCCAAACCGACCTTCCCGATACCGGACGCTTGGAATTCGAAGTCAGCTGGAAAGGCCGCCTGAATCTCAACATCGCTGTCCACGCGGATTTCACCCGCCCGATTATCCCGGAAATCGACCCGGCGGAGGAGGAAGAGGAAGGAAAAGGAGCCGCGGCCGCGGAAGACGACGATAAGTCTCCAGAGGAAAGGAAAGATGCGGAGGAGAAGACCGAAGAAGACGATTCGGGACCTCCAGCCCCAAAACACGAGATTCTCTGGGATCTCAAAGAAGGAAATGCCCTGCAATCCATTCCTTGGCTTCAGCGCGACAATACCGGACATTCCTATACCTTTGGATCCTCATACGTTCTCAACCTGAGCAGCTACTCCAGCCTTTACCGCTGCGAATTCGACGATAATGGAAAAGCCCAGATCGCAAGACTCGACGGACCCAGAGTTTCCCAAAGCTTATCAGAAACGGGAACTGCTACCGTCGACCTTCGCTTTGATCGCAAGAAGAGATTCTTCATCCTCTACATCAACGGCAACTACGCTGCCCAGTGGACCGATCCCCAGGCCTTCGAGGGAAAAGGCCGATCGATGGGCTTCTCTTCCAGCGGCAATTGCAAAGTCCGGCTTTCAAATATCTATGTCACCTCATGGAACGGCCTCCGGGACACCGCCCTCAGCATGGAGCACGAAGAGCGGGACGTGGCCCTCCTGATCAACGGCACAGACCGCTTCTCAGGAAGCCTCACCAAAATTGACCAAGACACTGCTCATCTGAAAACGGCCTACGCAGAAATGACCATTCCTGTCTCAGACATCTCATCTCTTGAATTGAAAAAATCCACGATGGGAGATGTCGATCATGAGAAGTATCTCTGGGAGGATGACTCCCCGTCGATTCTCCTTTTTAAACCTCTCGGCAGACTGAGCCTGACGCCCAAAGGTTCCTCCGATAAGATCCTTGAGGGCCACTCTCCTTTCCTGGGAAACCTCAAGGTCAATCTGGATTCCGCCACTCTTCTCCGCTTCAATGACGAATCATTCGACGTCACTGATTGGTTCAACGATTTATAAGATAACTGACTCCATGCTTCGATTTCTTCTAGCGAGCTCCCTCTGCCTAAATGCCCTGGCCACTGATCTGGTGACCCTTAACAACGGGAACACCTTCAAGGGCAAAGTCCTTGGTTTGGCAGAGAACACGATTACCCTCAACTCTCCCCACAGCACGGCGCCACTCCAGATCATCGGCGACGAACTACGACATATTCGCTTCGACAATGGCGACCTCACCGGCAACCCGACTCATTCCCAGTTAATCAACCTGAAGAACGGTGACTCCCTCCCCGGACGCATCACCGGCCTGAACGATTCCACCCTCTCATTCGACACTTGGTTCGCCGGACCTCTGGAAGCTTCCCGGGCTGATGTCGACTCCGTCTTTTTTAGCGTCACTCCACAGAAGCCCCTCTTTCAAGGACCAAAGGGAATCGATAGCTGGGAACACGAAAACGATTGGGATTATTACAACAATTCCCTGCGTGCCAGCAAGGCGGGCTCCATCGGACGGGAGATGAATCTTCCCGAGGACTTTATTTTGTCGACCACCTTCACCTGGAACAGTTCTCCTAAACTACAGGTCTTCGTCTGTAGCGACAAAACCTCTATCGACCCGGAACTGGGATCCAACAACTACCTTCTCACCGTTAATTCCAGCGGTTTGGAGGTTCGGCGCCAACTCAGCAAGGAGGTGCAAGGCAGTCGATATCACTCCCTCATTTCATCGAAACTCAACCTCGACAGCTTCAAATCAGGAAATAAGGAACTTACCGTCGAACTAAGAATCAATCGCCGGGAAGGAATTATCCACCTGTACCTCGATGGTGAATATATCAAACAGGGAATCGACCCCAAGACTCCCCCCATGGGCACCTGCCTCATCTATAAAAGCTCCAGCTCCAACAGTCGGGACCTTTATATCAACAAAATTATCGTCAAAGAATGGGACACCGTAACCCAAAAACTTCGCCGCGAATCAAGGGCAGACAAACAAAGCGATACTCTCGCCACGGGGGATGGTGACCGTTTTAGCGGGAGCATCACCGGATTTGAGATTGTTGACAATCAGGGGTACTTCTCCGTGAGCTCACCATTGCTCAGTGAGACTCTAGCAGTTCCAGCAGAACATTGCGCCGTTCTCTATTTCTCGGAAAAAGATAAAGCACCCCTAAAAAGACCTCCCTTCAAATTAGCGATGCATTCTGGAGGAGCACTAAGCCTCTCCGCGGTGACTCTCGGCGACGACACCCTCTCAGCAACCCACCCCTCATTAGGAGAGTTAAATCTGGACCGACGCATTCTCAGCGAAATCACACGCCACGAGAACTCCAAAGTGGCACCGGAGAAGGCAGAAGCGCCCGAAGAAGAAAAAACCAGTGAACCTGAATAAGATTCCCAACTCTATTTGACCTCGTGAAATATTTTTACCTCTCAGCCATCCTGGCCACCGGAATTCTCTCCGGAGACGAACCATCGGGC
>JAKMEV010000188.1:0-9047 GCA_022425785.1 Akkermansiaceae bacterium
GTGGCGGGGCGACAGAAGATCAGATAACTTCTGAACTATTCTCCTCTCAAAGGCGGCTGCCCGGAGGCGGAACGTCACGTGAACTCTGGTATCGGAGACACCTATCTTGGTTTCATATAGGAATTCATGGGAAAAATGTTCGCAAACGCTGAGGAGATGGGCAGCTTTCAAGAAATCACTAACGCAGGAATGGAGCGCGTGCCGCCTGATATATTGTTGAGCAAACCCTGTCCTATACACTGTGTCGAAAGCTGATCAGAAGTGATCAGGCGGTCGTTGATACTCTCACGAAAAACCTCTGCGAGAATAAGTGGACGTAGTCTAGCCTATTTCAACAGATCGTGGCTGGCTAGCCCCCGACACCTCAGAATTTCTCATGAAACACCTCAATCCTGCCAATCAAAGTGGCCCTGGCAATCGTCGGTTCAGCCTTGTTTTCCTCCTTCTCTCAACCGTTCTTCTGAGCCTGGCAAAGGCCGATATTGTCATCAATGAATTGATGGCGCGCAACCGCGGTGCGCATACCAACGGCGCCGGCGACGACCGGGCGGACTGGATCGAACTTCACAACAACGGCGCGCTGCCTGTCGATCTGACCGGTTGGCACCTGAGCGACGATACCTCAAATTTCAGCAAGTGGACCTTCCCGACAGCAAACATTCCCGCGGGCGGCTACCTCGTCGTGTATGCCGACAGCGCCACCGAGTCGGTGATCTCCGGAGAGCTGCACGCTAACTTCTCTCTCGGCGACGAAGGTGAGGCGCTCACTCTGGTCGCCGCGGACGGCGCCACCGTCATCGACGCTATCACCACTTTCGAATTCAGCCCGGGCGAGCTCGGATATCCGCCTCAGAACGAAAACATTTCCTACGGTCGCGATTCCTCGGGCGGCTACGGTTATTTCGACCCATCAAGTCCGGGCACAATCAACGCGGGCGGCGCGACAGACTTCGTTGCCGACACCAGTTTCGATCACGACCGCGGGTTCTACTCCGCGGCCTTCGATCTGGTGATCTCGAGTAGCACGCCGGGCGCGGAAATTTACTATACCTTGGACGGCAGCAATCCCGACACGGGCAGCACGCTTTACTCAGCGCCGATCCCGATCAGCGAGACCACCTGCGTCCGTGCACGGGCATACAAGGCCGGCCTCTACCCGACCAATATCGACACCCACACCTACATCTTTGTCGCCGACGTGGTGAACCAGAGCCCGACCGGCAACACCCCGCCCACTCCCGACTGGCCGTCGTCCAATGTCAATGGTCAGGTCATCCAGTATGGCATGGATCCGGACGTCACCCAGGATCCTGACTACGCCGACCAAATCGACGACGCCTTGCTCGCGATCCCAACCATCTCGCTGGTGACCAAGCTCGACAATCTTTTCCATCCCAGCACCGGGATCTACGTCAACGCGAGCAGCGAGGGAGACGCCTGGGAACGGGCGACCTCTGTGGAGCTTCTGAATCCCGATGGCACCAAAGGCTTCCAGGAAAACGCGGGTCTGCGGATCCGTGGCGGCGCCAGTCGTAATTCCGGAGTTCCAAAACACGGCTTCCGACTGCGTTTCCGTCGCGAGTATGGCACCGCGAAGTTGGACTACCCGATCTTCGGACCCGACGGACCCGATTCGTCCAACGGCGTTGACCTCCGCTGTTCGCAGACTCCGGGCTGGCACTACTTCGACGGAAACTCGGTTTTTGCCCGGGATGTTTTCGCCCGGGATCTCCAGATTGCCCAAGGTCAGCCCTCGACCCGGGGTGACAAATACCATCTCTACCTGAATGGCGTCTATTGGGGGATGTACGAGACCCAGGAGAATCTTGAACAATCGTTCATGGCTGAAAACCATGGTGGCGAAGACGAAGACTACGACATCATCGGCAAGAAAAAACATGGCCACACCATCGACGGATCCGATGCCGCCTATCGGGAGCTTCACGCGATGACCATGGCAGGCTTTTCCGGTGACGACGGCATGGACAACTATTACCGCGCCCAAGGCCTCGAGAGCGACGGGGTGACCCGCAATCCGGCCTACACCAGGCTCCTCGATGTGGAGGCACTCACCGACTACATGCTCGTTCACTACTGGACGGGCGAACTCGACGGGATGGCCGGCAGATGGGGTCTCAACAACTACGTCTGCGCCTTCAATCGCGAGAACCCCGATGGCTTCAAGTTCTTCAAATACGATTCAGAGTGGAGCCTCGACGTCGGATTCTCGAACAACGTGACCCGAACCGACAACAATGGAAATTTCGACAGGTTCAACGCCTTGGTGATCCATGGAAGAGCAGTTCTAAACCCGGATTACCTGATCGCCTTTGCCGACCGCACGCACAAACACTTCTTCAACGACGGCATCATGACGCCGGAGAATGCCCTCGCGCTCTTCACCAAGCGAACCGATGAGATCGATCTCGCCATCATCGGCGAATCCGCCCGATGGGGCGACGCCAAAACAACCACCTCGCCCAAGACGCGGAACGGCACCTGGATTCCCGACGTCAACCGGACCCGAAACTGGATTTCCACTCGCACCGCGACCGTGCTCAACCAGCTCCGCACCGCCCGCTGGTATCCGGATCTCGACGCCCCGGTATTCAACAAGCACGGTGGCGAAGTGGCTCCGGGCTTTGGCTTGGAGATCAGCAATACCGAAGGAAACATCTACTACACGACGGACGGCAGCGACCCGCGCCTACCCGGCGGTGAAATCAACCCGGGCGCCTCCAGGATCTACGGAGCCACCCGCGAGTATATTAATTTCCCAGCTGGTTCCGACTGGAAATACAATGAAACCGGGGACCTCGGCACCGCTTGGCGGGCGAAGGATTTTGACGACTCGGCATGGCCCAGCGGACCGGCACCGCTCGGGTTTGGCAACATCACCGGGACAAGCATCGCAACTCTGGTCAACGTCAGCGTCCCGCGCGAACTCACGTTCTACTGCCGCAGGAATTTCGAAATCGAAGACGCTGAATCGATCATCAATGCCGCCATCCAAGTTCACGCAGATGGTGGTGCCGTCGTCTACATCAATGGCACCGAAGCAGCCCGTGATGAAATGCCTGACGGCCCGATCAATCACTCGACGATCCCGACTTCAGACGGTAATGAAGGGGTATTCGACACGATCGCCATCGACCACAACCTGCTCGTCGATGGGACGAACACCATCGCAGTGGAAGTTCACAATATCAGGACTACCAGTGGCGACATGGTGCTCGATCTTGCGCTCCTCACCACCCGTCCCAACGAGGACGCGCCTATCGCGATCGACTCGACCACCACGGTGCATGCTCGCAATTTCGACGAAGGCGAATGGAGCGCTCTTAACGCAGCCACGTTCTACGCCGGCACTCCGGCGACCATGGACAACCTGGTGATCTCCAAGATCCACTACCACCCGAGCGATGCCCAAGGCGAGCTCTCCGAGTTTGTCGAACTGATGAACATCTCCGACCAGGCGGTCGATCTCTCCGGCGTGGCCTTTACCCAGGGGATCGAATTCGCCTTCGGTGATACCGCCTCGCTCGCGCCCGGCCAACGCGCCGTGCTCGTTGCCGACCCCGCCGCTTTTGAGGCCGCCTTCGGCACGGGCGCGAAGATCCTCGGAACCTTCGCCTCCAGGCTTTCAGACGGCGGGGAACGCCTCACGCTAACGGACGCCGACGGCTCTCCACTGCAAAGCCTGAGCTACAATGACAGTTCCCCTTGGCCGGGCGAACCCGACGGTGGCGGGTATAGCCTCGTCCTGATCTCGCCTCAGTCCGCTCCCGATCACGAGCTGCCGCAGAACTGGCGCGCCAGCCTCAACCCCGGTGGCGATCCGGGCAGCAGCGACGCCACCCGATTCACCGGTGATCCGGCAACCGACCTCCTCGATTATGCGCTCGGAGATCCGGAAGCGATCGGCATCCGCGTCGTCGGCGGCGTCCCCGTTTTCGAATTCCCACGAGTCCTCGGCGCGGACGACGTCACGGTGAGCGTCGAACTCTCGAGCGACCTCATCACTTGGAGCGCCGGGGAATCAGAGCTCCTGGGCCAGTCAGAGCGAATCGGCGATGCGGCCATCCTGCAATGGTCCCTCACCATGGAAGACAATTCACGACAGTATGCGCGCATCGTTGTCTCGTTGAATCCGTAGGCGGTTCCGGGGGGCCCGCCCAATTCCATGACCTCGACGATCAACTTGTCGCTACTTCAGTTTCACGTCTCGCAATTTGTCGTGAAACATTTGGTAGATCGATGACGGATAAGGAGTGGGTTCAATAGCGGCCAGTTCTTGGGCCTCATCGGCCCGACCAAGCTTCCCAAGGATGAGGGCCCTGAGAGATCGCATCTCGACCAGACTTTTACCTGGCTCATCTTCTTTGCGATCGAACTCTTTTTTGTGTGCCTCGATCGCGGTGTCGATGTCAGCCAGCGCGGCTTCCCAATCGTTCAACCCCATGTTCGCCAGTGCCCGCCCATGAAAACGCGGGGCACGCCAGCGGTAGCGCTCATCTTTCCCGGGGAGAAAGGGACCGGAGAAAATCTTTTTGGCTTCCAAAAATTCACCTTTGGCCAAGGCCCGGTAGGCAAGTTCGGTGTCGCACACTTCGATGTGAACCCCCATCGCAAGCCGAATCGCAAAGGGGTAACCGAAATCAGATTTGTAAACGAACCCGGAAGTGTGCCAAGCGACCGTGCCATCACGCCGAAGAAGATAAACATTCGGGATACGGTCTGAGGAAAGAACGCCCAGTTGTCGCACCAATGGGTTACTCAAACCACCCGGGACCATCGCTGCGCGACAGGGCCATTCGTTCTTCTTCATCAAGCCCCGAACCCGGTCGACATCGTCGCAGAGAAACGCTGCGATCACCTCAACTTCTTTATGAACGTGGCGCTCCGCGAATTCGAAGGCATAGTTCATGACATTTCTCAGCGGGTCATTCTTCTTCTGAGGTTTCCCATTCTTATCCAGAGGAATTGGAAAGTCCGCTTCGGGTTCAGCCGGTGGCTCGACGAACATGAGCAAGGTCAATTTGTCCTGCGTCTCCCGTGGTAACTTCAACGCCCCACCATCAAGCGTCTTCAATTCGATCTCAGGCAGGCGCTCGGTCATCGGGTCCAGGCCGTGGTTGACGGCATGTTCGCGGGGCGAGACGATATACCCGTAACGAGCTCTGACCCGACGCTCGGGGCGCGAGAGTTTCACTTTCAGAAGGTCCAAACGGTGATAGCGATCGCGCAAAAAAGCCGCCACTTCCCACACCCTTGAATCACTGACCTCCCTCTCAAGGAGAGCTTCACGGTAGTGTTCGTGCAGTTCCGGCGAGTTCGCATCGAGAGCGAGAATTGCTGCTGCCGCATGAGCAATTGCGCTCCCTCCTCCCCCATCGACCAAGGCAGCCAAAATCGACCTGGCATCACCGCGTTGACGGAGCGCCTCTTTCGCCAAACAAAACCGCGCAACAACGTCGGCACCGCCGGGCAGGGACGTCGCCAATAAGGCGCGGGCTTCCTTGGCGGCTTGCTCGAAATATTGGGGTTCAGCGGCCATCTTCCACATTCCCATCAAAGCGATGATCCGGCGATTGCGGACCCGCCACAAATCGGGATCCTGCGGATGTTTGGCGATCACATCCCCGCAAAGTTTTAAGACCTTTCCGTAGTTTACCAAGGCCTCCTCGCGAGTGAGCCGATAGCGCAGCGGAGCACTGACAAAGCAATCTTGAATCGCACGGAGAGATTCGGCCAGCCCGCCGGATTTTGGGGTTTCGGTATTGGCCACTAGAAAGTCGCCGATGAACAAGGACTGCAACTGCGCCTGGTAACGCTCGCTGGTGAGCCTGACATCGTCGAACCGATAGGGGTTCACCTTCGTTCCCTGATGCCCTTTGTAATTCTCCGTCGGCGACAGCAGAGTATATCCATAAGCATTCACCAAAATACTCACCGGCTCTCTTCGACCATAGGTTCGGAAGGCCTGGTTTTTCTTTCCACCGGGAAGTTCGAGCGCGGTCCACTTCAGTCCGAGCGCGCGCAGCGTCGATTCTCCCGCGTCCGGTAACTCATCGAGATTGAAACTGTAGAAATCAAAGCGACCCGGAAAGAGCTCCTCGTACTCGTTGATCTGTTTTAGGGCGACCTCAAAACCCTCCGTCTTTTTCGTCCAGAACACCATCAAGCAGGGGTGTCCCAGGCGATCGGCCGGAAAGCTCAAGGAGGTTCCATCCGCGCGGGTGAAGGTGCCGCGAAAAAGCGCCTCAATACGACCGGCAGCGAGACTTTTTCGGCGGAACTCGATGACGCCATGATGGTCGGAAAAACGCTCCTGCATCGTACGTAGGATCTGCATTTCCAAATCGAATGCCTCGAGCTTCGGCGCGATCTGCGAGGCCAGCATCAGGCTCTTTGCCTCCCCCGGCGTATCGCGGTATCGTACGATCAGTTCCTGGAGTGCCACGGCGCGATCCTTCACATCCGCCTTCTTGATTGATTGCGCCCTCTCCATAAGCAGCAAATCCGCCTCGAGGCGAAGGTCCGCCACCTCGTCAGGCGCGCCGGCCAACTGGGTACAGGTTTCAAGAAGAGCATCGCGATTTTCGTTAGAGTTTTCCAGGGCGAGGAGACGCTTCTGGCTCTGGAAAACGACCTCCAAAATACGGTAGCGCCCGGGTGCCGCCGGTGATGATTTCAAAAGCTTTTCCCCATCGCGGACAACGCCTTTGTAGGCGCGACGCATCCTCGTCTTGGATGACAGCTCGCCCGCCTCGGCCAGTTCCTTTTGCAGCGAGACGATCTCCTTTTCGGGGAGGTCGTCGACAGCCTCCTGCGATTTCGCGACGCTCACAGACAATCCTGTAAGAAGAAATGCCACCAGAAATAGGTGAGTTCTCAAAGCGGTCATGGGTTTATTTTTCTCACTTTTGTACTGTCCGCCCGACTACTTCACTGGTTTCAGCTCAAACTTTTTAATGCTAAGCCCTTTATTCGGGGCTCTCTGGGTAAATGAGATCCGGTTGCGGCCTTCTTTCAATTCAAGTTCCACGGGTTCGGTATCCATCCAGTCGGCTTTGGTGTAGGGAATGTCGACATCAACGAGAGTTCTTCGGTTGATGCGAAGCAGGAATTCCTGGTTCATTGTCACCGAACATACGTGGCCCGAAAATTCATACTTGCCGGCTTTGGGAATTTCGATGGTGTAACTGAGTAACTCCGGGCGGCGGCCTGCCAATCCGTAGTGCACTTGCATTCCGCCATCGATGCTCTCCATGAATCTTATCTTTTCACCATTCTTCGGTGATCGACATGCCGCAACGGGAATGGTGATTGTGCCATCCCCGGCCACGGTGATCTTTTTAAATTCCTCGGGAATTTCGATCTCTTCAACCTCTTCCTGCTCGCTACTCACGTTCGATTCCGCAAGCTCCTCACCGGTGGCTCCGATGTCCTCGATTTTCTGATCCTCGACAATGGCCTGTCGCTTATAGAATCCAAGCAATCGCCAAAGCCACCGCTTGACCCGAAGTCGCCCGGAGCATCTTCAGCCAATGCTTTCCCCAACCACTCACACATCAGGGCTTCTCTGAACCCCTTGGGATCTTCTTGTGCCTGTGATGCCAACAAAAAATTCATGGGTGGCATTCCATTGATGTGGCTGCAGAAATAAAAGTGTGGACCGAGGACCGTAGTCCATCCGTCCGGAGTCCAGTGCGCCATGGCGCCATGACCTGGGGAGGGTGCACGACGAGAAGGGATCCCAAATGCGTATCCCGAAATTTGCCCGACAAAGGCACGGGGCCCGCAAATGCCACCCTCGAGGAAAAACTTTTGAATATTACTCAGCTCGGCCGGCATCCCGCTTCTGTCGACATTGCTGGTATAAGGAATGTCACTCCTAACAATCCGGCAGTAGCGCCACCGGTATTCCAGACGAGTGTGATCGGGACGATAGTTGCGCAACACCTTTCTGATCCAGTCGATATCTTCAAGCGTGTAGGAATCTGGAAAAACAAAGCGATAGTTCCATCCGGTCCCACCCAGTTTGGAGAAAGTAGGATCCAGGATACCGTCGTCGTAGGCCTTCAGGTAATTCTGATAATACTTAACCAACGATTCGGCCGCGGGAACATCGGGATAGACATAAGTATCGCCTGTATTCTGAAGAGACACAGCCAGAGCCCATGCCTGAAAGAATCCCTCGTGAGAACGTTTGCTGGCTTTCTGGATGGCGGTGTAGTTTCGCATCGCCTGACCGTAATTTCCACCACTGGCACCTCCCATCGTCATGGCCTGCACGACGAGTTTATCATTACCAAGGAGCTGATCGATCAACGCTTTTTCGTCTTCGCCCTTTTGGGCAAACCCAGCCAGGCGCTCTGGCGTAGCATCAGTGAGGAGTGCGAGCTTTGCCATGGAAGCAAGCGCTTCCTCCCCGGTGAGAAATGTTTCAATGTCCCTCATCACGGCTCTCGCTGCCGTAACAACCCCTTTCTGTTTTTCAACGAAGGCAGGATTGTCCGGGCCGTATTTCACGGCGACTTCCTTGCCCATGACAATCTTGTTCACCGGTGGAACATTCCCAAGCGTGCCGAACTGCTTGGTGAACTCCGCTTTCTTTTTTTCATCCACCTTGGGTTCCAGGCCCGTGATCGCGTCCTTCAGATCAGCCAGCATCTTGCGGTAATGTTCCTCGAGTTTCTTCCCTTCAGGACTCAGGCTAACCGGCGCTGGTTTCGCCGTGGCAAGGATCGATGTCGATAGGGCAAGGATCATCGTGATCCACACATTTTTGATAAGGCCGGGGTTCTTCATAATTCTAATCGTTCTTTGTTGTCTCAATCTGGTCTTCGTTGCGCGTTTTCCATTCCTTTAACTTCTCGTGGAATGACTTATAGACGCCCGGTGGAAATTCTGTGGTCGGCTTGGTATAGCGCTCGCGTATTTGAGCCGCTTCATCATTGCGCCCGAGCTTGGAAAGAATCTCTGCTTTGATGGTCCAGAGCTCAATCAGGATCTCATCAGGATTTGTCACCGTGACCTTGGCC
>JAKMEV010000189.1:0-8667 GCA_022425785.1 Akkermansiaceae bacterium
TGCCGAGCGTCCGCGCGATGTCTGTAGTGTTGACAATAAGGAGACCGGAGGCCTCGAAGGACGCGATCGTAACATCGGCATCGACCACGACATTCAGCACAAGCGCGAGACCATTCTGACCTGCAGGCTGATTAACATAGACGGCAGCTCCACCCGCCGCGGAGAAAGTCAGAACACCCGCAATATTGAAGCTGACATCGAAAAGGAACTCGAAGCCATCTGGCCCGATGAAGAGTGAGACCGATCCCTGCGCAGTGGCAATTCCGAGGAATTCAACACTCCCCTGAAGCGCGAGGAGGAAGCCTGGAGGAATCGTGGTCATTCCAAGCTGCTCGTCCTGCCCGGTAGTATTGAGCTGAATGACCGCACTAACTGAGAAGCCTAGTCCGATATCGCGACCGAAGCCTACATCGAGGGAGACGGCGGCGCGGGCCACGAGTCCCCGATTGTTGATACGGAAGCCACCATCAACCTGAACATTCCCGATACCTTCAATACGGAGGCTGGCAAGGACAAGAAGCTCGATCCCCGGATCATCTCCGGCGAGTTCAAGGGTGAAGCGGACGTAACCGACGAACTCAAACTTATCCGAGACGGTCAGGATTCCCGCAAGCTCCAGTTTAAAGCCGCCGACGGTTTCAATGGTGACCGTCTCGACAATGAGTTCGCCATTCGCATCACGCTCGAAGCCATCGAAGACAGTAAGCGTCGATTTATCGCTACGGGTGTAGGTCTTGGTCTTCGTCTTAAAGTTCGTGACATCGCGAGTAGTACCGAAGGTGTTGATCTCGAGGATGATGATTCCAGCGATCTCAACATCAGGGATATCGGTATTTGAGAGTGAGAGAACAACGCGACCAACGATTCCAGTCTCCGTTCCAAGGAAGACATCGAAGTTGAGCGTTCCTGTCAGTGTTCCAAGAAGCGGGATGGTAGTGCTGACTGCTCCGGCGATTGAAAGACGCCCACCGTCGCTATTCGCGGCGATGGTGATCTGAAGGAAGCCCACCAGCTCAATGAAGTCACCGATGATCAGCTCGGCCTGAATGATCGCAGTGGCGTAAACCTCAGGGACGCCATCGTCACGGCGGCTGCCGTCGATTCCCGGAGCACTCTCGTAGATAGTGAAGGAGGCTTTATCCTCTTCGTTCACAATACCATCACCATTTGAGTCGATCGTGCCCGCTGCGGCAAAGCCTGGGAGTTCATCACCATCGATGATCGCAAGGAAGGAATCAGGAAGCTGGAAGATGACATCCTGCATCGTGGTGTTCACCACCACGGTGACGGAGCCACTTGCTTTGAAGATATTTCCAACATCAGGCAGTCCGATGTCCGCTCCAGCGGAGACGCGGAAGGAGCCTGCGAGGCCCGCATTTTGACCGGCGCCGAGTCCGGTCTGGATGACGAGGAGTCCGGTCGATTCTCCGAAGTTGATCGAGGATTCACCCGCACCGAAGGAGAGCGAAGCGTTGACGAAGAGTTCGAACTTGTTCGGGCTAAAGCTCAGGTAGAAGCCACCCTCAAGGCTCATGACATCAGTCGAGGTTCCCGGAGGACGGACGCGAGCAAAGCCGACCAATTCGATGGCAAAGAGTTCTGGTGAGAGGACGAAGGTCTCGGTGCGGTCTGCTCCCCCATCAAGACCCTTGAAGGTAAGCGTTTCCGTCTTTTCCTGCGAAGTGAGGTTTAGCTGGAGGGTTCCCTCGGCGCTGAGGTAGAGACCGTATTGCTCGAGGAACGAGAAGTTCGTGCGAAGGGCTGCAACTCCCCAAATCTGGATGTTATCTGAAACAGTTCGGGAGTTATCGACCACGAAACGTCCGGCCACTGCTCCAACTGACCCGAGCTTATAGAGGGCGAGCTGGGCATTAAAGTCGAGTTGGAAGACACTGCGGCTGGTGTCAAACTCCATGATGATTTCGCCAGAAAGTTCAATGATGGGTTCATCAAGAAAACCTGCGCCGTTGAGAACAATACCACCACTGATCTCGATGAAGAACGACTCGGATTCAGTGAGGATCTTAATCGCTGAGGTGCTGGCCTGGCCGAAGTTGCCAGCGGTATCAGCCCATGCACCTTCGATGAACTGGACTTCCATGATCCCGGTATCAAGTTGACCCTGATAGAGGTAACGGAAGGTGTTGTTGCCTAGATTGTAGACATCGACAAAGACAAGGTTTTGCGCCTGCGCTCCAGAGAGGAGGAATTCAGCATCAGAATCGAGAATGGTGGCTTCATCGACTTCCGTGCCATCGATAGGCGTATAGGTGATGTCGAAGTATGGCCCTGCGCGGGTTGGGTTGGCTGGGTCGACGGCTGCACCTGCGACATTGATCGCGGGAGCCTCGATGTCAGCCTGAGAAACGGTGTCGCCCTTTTCGATGGCCCAGGAATCGGCATTGAAGCTGACCTCTGCATTCGCAGTATTTTCGCCGTTGGTTAGGACGTAACGGTAGCGACCATTCCCGAGATCGATTGGAGTTTCATCGAGTTCGACCGTGACGAGATTTCCTTCCGCATCCGTAACCTGAACGGTGATCTCATCATCGGGATCCATGATCGTTGCCGAATCGATCTCGAAGGTGACAAACTTGCCATCTGTTGTTCCGCGAATTCCGTTAAACTGGATATCGATCACGCCATCGGTGTCAGTAGGGACCTGCTCGGCGGCAATGTATCCGCTGGCCTGCTCAGAGGTGACTTTGTTGCCATTCCCATCTTTCCATGATCCGGGGAGGAACTGGACGCGGAAGTTATCACCTGCCGCGCCGGACTGGATGAAATAGCGGAAGGAATTTCCACCAAGCGCGACCGGGACAGCCTCCACATTGACCTGGTTTCCATCGGCATCGAAGAGCAAGAACTCCGGCCCTTCATCAAGGATGCTGTCCGGATCGATCGCCGCGCTGGTTGAACCGGTCTGAAGTTCCATGAACTCCCCGTTGAACTCAACTTCACTGATCGTCGGAGTGACGACTTCTTCGAAGATAATGTCGATATATCCCCGACCGTTAAGAGTCTCACGATTCTCAGTCGAACCAGATGGAGGATTGGTGAGGGTCGCGCGGGCAACGTTAACGGTGAAGCTCTCGACCTCCTCGAGGTTGGTGAAGCCAGCGGAATCCGAGAAGCTATTCGCAACGATGGTGAGGGTGTAGACACCGACCGAAAGGTCCTCGACGAGGGTGTAGCGGAAGGTGTCGGTCCCGCTAATCCGCGTCGGAGCATCTGAGAAGCTAATGACCGTGCCATCGAAGGCGGTGAGAATCAACTCGTCGCCATTGACCGAACTGTGATTCAGGTCGTTGCCATTGGTCGGACGGAAGGTCAGGTCGATGTAGCCCGCTTCATTAATCTCAGCGAGGCCGATCTCGGAACCATCGAGACTCGTTGGGGCACCATCGCGAATCACAATGGAATCAGCGTTGCTTCCCTGAACGGTGTAGGAGCGAGTAAAGGCGTGGTTAGTTTCACCCTCGCTTCCGTCCACTAGTTTACCGTTCCATGATCCTTCAATAAATTTGAGATCCACTTGGCCCACCTCGAAGTCACCCTCAATGAAGTAACGGAAGACATTGCCACCCAGCTCGAGTGGATTGTCCACCTTCAACAAGGTAGCGGTGCCGACACCGATACCTGAAAGCCTAAACTCAGGATGCATATCCGTCACGGAACTAACCATCAAATCCTGACCCACGCTTCCCGCGAAGAGAATATCGATAAAGGTGCGGTCGTTCGAGGCGCTGACATCCCCAACTCCGGCGGATGCGGCATCCTTAAGCTGTTTAATATCGCCCGGCTGAGTTCCGGTGACGATGCCATCGACGACTGAGAATCCAAGCGAAGCTGGATCGATATCAACGGTGATGGAGAAGGAACTGCCCGGTGCCATGGCATTATCGGCGATGGTGTAAATCGTTGGGACGCTGAGCGTCTTGGTGTCCGGCGAGTAGCTTACCTCCACAGTCTCATTGAGAGTGACGACCATGCCAGCAGGAGCTTCGAACTGGATTCCCGGAGTAGCAGGATCGAAGTCGAGGAACTCGATGTTGGCGTCGGTCAAGGAACCAGGATCAAGCTCGAAGCCAACCGGAGGAGTGACGCCATTTGCAGCATCAAAGACGATGTCGAAGACAACCGGACCGGTATCGCCCGCCTGGAAGTTGCCGCCTGCTGGAGTGGAGACCACTTGATCCGCAACATTTCCTGGGGTGAGGCTGCTGTCCATGTAGGACCAAGCATCGGCGAGGAAGTTGAGTTGGATCGCTCCTTCGATTTCGCCCGCCGCATTCTCAGCGAAGTTCCCTTGCAAGAAGTAGCGATAAGTGTGGCCATCTTCGAGAAGGATCGGAGCAGTGCTATTATCGAGAGTAACCGAACCGAGGCCCGCCCCAGTGAGGCGGAATTCGGGATCAAGATCAGTAATCGAACTCTCGAGGAAGTCGAGCGTGCCGGAAGTCGGGCTGGTGAACTCAACATCAATGAAGGTCCGGCCATTGATGGAGTTGATGTCGATCTTCGCTCCCGTGGTGGGATCAACAAGCCTTGCACTGGCCCCCTCAACAACAAACCCGAGGGTGAACGCTTCATTGCCGACTCCTGGAGTCACGACCACGCCATTTTTATCGACGATATCAGCATGCTTGAAGGCATCTGCGTCAAAGGCCAATTGATAGTCGCCTTTGGAAAATGGACCATCAACAAGGTAACGGAAGCGACGAACTCCAGTAGTTCGAAGTGCGGCGACAAGGAGAGCTTTTTTATACACATCTCCGCTGCCGGTAACATCCGGCACATCAGAAGCAGTAAGCACTACTTCATCTCGATATCCAGTTATCTCTGAATCGTCTTTCACGACACGAACGATCCGATCCTCATCAGAACCTTCTGCACCCTTAAAGACGAGAGCTGCCGTCTCGAGAATACCAAAATCATTGATAATGCTATCCACGGGAACTACAATGTGCGTCAGATTAGGACCATTGCCGCTGAATGTGAACCTCGCATCGAGAAGAGAATCGTAATCCAGCGATACAGAACCAGATGAGGCATAGTTGACGTCCACGAAGTAGTAGTCCTCACCTTCATATCTGAACATGTTCCCATCATTATTGATCACACCGTAATCAACCGCTTCACCATTTCCAACAGGAGCAATGAGATCAGCCATGGGTTTTCCACCACCCGGGATGGCTGTGGCGTCAGTAGCAATTTCAAATTCAACTTCGTCACCTGCAGCATTTCTGAAGCCCATCTTGAGTTTTCCGTAGATAGACAGTAATTCAACCTGATCCGGAATATCGGCAAGGAAGAGAACGGTGACGTCACCATTGGCAGCATTCGAGAGATCAGCATAAAGCTTACCAGAGATACTAATATTGTTATCAATGAAGTTGAGTTGACCACCCACCAGGAACTTTCCGTCAGTCGAAATCTTAATGAAGACCTTTCCATTAAAGAGCGCCTGAGACGTGTAGATGGAATAGATGCGGGCGCTACCAGAAATGGTTAGCGGAGAATTGAAGGCCGCGGAGAACCCGTTCATCGCGGGGTTGGCAGCAATCAGTCGCGCTTGGGTGGCAACCTGGCTGCGAACGGTGTCAAGCCATGTCGAAACATCGATATCTCCCGGAGGAGCGAAGGCTGATCCGCGAAGAGCGAATGGATCGTCAATCGACGGCAGTGTCTTAAAGAACTCAACACTTGCAGTGAAGTCGGAGATGGTCAGACCGGAGTTGGGCTCAATGGTGATTGGAATATCAGCATTGAGCAAGACACTCAGCGGCCCGAGCTCGGAAAGAGCAAAGCGGATACCGAAACCACCAGCACCGGCAATCGCAAACTTTCCTTCCATGCCAATAAAGAAGACGCGCTGGGCGACTGGAGTCACGGTGTCGAGCGCCGAGATTATATTAAACTGCTCGTCGAGACGGAGAATGCCACCAATAAGAGTCGCAGTGACCTCACCACCAAAGAGGTTGCCAGTGACACTGACTCCCAGCGCCTCGATTCCAATAATCGGGTTCTTTCCTTCAATCAAGAGCTTCGGTGAAATCTTAATTCCAGTAATGGAACCCGAGAAGGTCAATCCCTTCGCGCCTTTAATCTCAGTCACTTCGGCGGAGAGGATCAGGACAAAATCACCTGGATCTTCTTCAATATCATCCCATTGGATGCCAATCTGGGTGATCTTGATTGGGAGGAAAGAAGGCCACTTGAATGATTCTCCGGTAGCAGAGCCAATACTAATGAAAACACCGAATCCAGGAAGCGCATCGAAGCTACCATCACCCATGATGCGGAACTGACGGGCTTCACCAGTGAGAAGAAGTGATCCTATCTTCACCGTTGCACCCACACTAATGAAAGACACGAGAGCTTCATCAGCGTTTGCCCCAGTATTGAGAATGAAGCCCGTTGCACGAAGAGTCACAAAGCTACTCAGGTTAAGTTCAAGCGTATCAACGTCGAATTTAAAGGCATCAACCTTGCCGTTAGTGAAGCTCAGAGTCGCTCGCACCGCTTCAGTATTCTGCTTTCCGTTAGTGACATCGGTCGCATCGTTTCGATCCCTCAGAGTGCCGCTGATCGCCTTACCAGGTAGGAAACGAGCTCCCCCCGAAGCGATGTAAATTTCTCCATCGAAGTCAACCGGATTATTAGCGTCAAAGTTGACGGTAAAGTCTTTCACTCCAATCCGAATATCATCAAATTCAAGAAGCGTTCCAATTTTTATAGCAGCGGTCTGGTTTGCCGCGGCAGATCCATCTGCGTTTAGTGCGGTTCCCGTATTTGCAACTCCGAGACATCCGTAGCAGATCTCAGCCAAACCGAGAGTAAAGCCATTGTCCCGGATCACTACCCCCTGCAGAGTTCCTTGAATGTTGACCGAGGGAACCTTAATGACAGCCTCGGAAATGTTCACCAATTCCTGCGCCACTCCCTCGGTCTCCGAGCCTTCCGCGCCGAACGATGGATCGTAATTAATATTAATTCCGTTAGCTGTAACATTAACAACGTCCGGAACATCAATTTCAAGAACACCCACACGAAGCCCCCACTTACCTGTCAGATCGATATCAACGTTTCCACTGAGAAGTCCGAAGGCATCGACTGCGACATCAAAGGTTCCCAGCACACCCAGGAGCTCGGCTTTAATCCCGCTATCAGCTTGAGAGTTACTCATGCTAGTCTGCTGACCATTCGCATCCACGGCGTCACCACCCCCGCCAAAGGCCAGGCTAGCTCGATTGACTCCAATTCCAATTGTTAGAACGAGTAGACCATCTTTGAAACCAATGTCTTCAAGGCCAACCGTCGGCCCTTCCACTTCAAGAGGTCCAATATTAATTGTCCCAGATGCCGCTGCGGACCCAGCCACGGTCGGATCAACAGTGAAGGACTGGGTGATATTCCCTGTATTAAGACTCCCTGCAGCAGTGTTACCGACACTTGCAAAGGAATCATCCGTGAAAGTTATGCGGACCTCCCCTCCCTTGAAGAGCGTTGGGGCCGCCGGCGTTGATGCGGCTTGACCTGCAGGAACCGATGCCGGGGATACTGCTTTGATTGGGGTCAAGAAGTAACGATAGGTGACGCTTTGCGCAGTATCCTCAAATCCAGAGATCAGAAGCGGCTGACCACCACGAAGGATTGGGGAGCCATCCGGCATGAGCTGAATGCGATCAAGTCCGGAACCACTCAGCTTAAATTCTGATAGTTCGTCGGTGATCGTTCCTTTATCAATTGCAGTGCCATCTTGGGAGGTGAAGCTGACGTCGATATACTGCTTCTGGTTCAATGCTGCGGCATCTATGGCACCACCATTCGATGGGCTCACAATTGTAGCAGTGGGGCCTGGGAGGACATCCGCAGTGGGGACCACATTAAAGTACTCGATCTCTGCAAAGTTACCGATACCTCCGTTATCTGAGAATGAACCAGAGTTGAACTCGATGGTGACCCGGCTATTTAACTGGTCAGAAGTTAGTGAGCCTCCTGTAAGTTGGTAACGCCATGTATTGACCTTACCGGGAACACTGGTTGGTTTGCCATCAAAGACAAGATCATGATTGGTCTGGCCGTTAATTTTGACCGCGAATTCCTGAGCAACGTCGGTAATCGTGGCGTTATTTAATCCGACATTGTTTAGGTCGTTGTATTGAATATCGATGTAGCGGCTGTCCAGCAATTCGTGACCAACGATTTTACCACCCGTGACCGGTCCCGCGAGATCTGCCGTTGGGAAAAAGTCAGTTCCGCTGAATCCGTTATTCCCTGCGGCGCTGTTATCAACAACTCCTGGCTCCAGCCCCATCTGATCCATGATAGAGAACCCGTTCACCTTGAAGGAATTCAACTTAAAGCCAGTGGCCTTGGTAATCGCGAAAGAGGCGCTTCCGTTTACCGTGAAGAGCGAGTCACCATTCTCATCGTTGATGGAGACGAAGCCCCCCCCAATGAGAACATCAAGATCACCACTTGGACGGCGAGAAATGACAATCGTTCCACCCACGCTGAAGCGATTTCCGACACTGAAGGAGGCATTTCGCGCAACGAACGAGAACGTTCCAGGATTCAGGTCAGTTCCTCCAAGATTCACAATCTGGGTCGAAGTATTGATCAACAAAGTGACTTCGCCCTGAACCTCAAGTCCATCGAGCC
>JAKMEV010000208.1:0-5577 GCA_022425785.1 Akkermansiaceae bacterium
CTTCGCGCGAACGAAATGAACGCCGATGTCATCTTCAAGGCCACGATGGTCGATGGTGTTTACGATTCCGATCCCAAGAAGAATCCCGAAGCGAAACGCTTTGAAACGGTGAGCTTCCGTCAGTGTATCAACGAGGAACTGGGCGTGATGGACACCACGGCCTTCAGCCTTTGCATGGATAACGATATCCCCATCATCATTTTTGATCTCGGAAAAGAAGGGAATATCCAAATCGCACTGAATCATGGAGAGATCGGAACGATCGTTCACTAAAAAATTCAAACCACCTATATTATGGAAAACATCAACGATATCGAAGCGGCCATGAAGAAAGCCGTCGAACATACTACCAGCGAATTCACCTCCATTCGGACCGGGAAAGCCTCCCCGGCTTTAGTCGAAAATCTCGATGTGCATGTCGCCAGTTACGGCAGCAACATGAAGCTCAAAGGTCTCGCCGTCATCACCAGCCCCGAGCCCCGGATGTTGGTCGTGCAGCCCTTCGATCCCTCTACCACCGGAGATATCGACAAGGCCATTCGCGAGAGCAAGCTGGGTCTTAATCCCGTCAATGACGGCAACCGTCTTCGTCTTCCCATTCCGGAACTGTCCGAGGAACGTCGTGTTGAATTGGTGAAATCAGTCAAGTCGATGGCTGAAGAAGGCCGCGTTCGGATTCGTGGTGTTCGCAAGGACGGCATGGATTTCGGTAAGAAGCAGAAAGCCAATAATGAACTGACCGAAGACGGCCTCCATGACTTTGAGGGAGAGGTCCAAGATCTCACTAACAAGTATGTCAAAGAGATTGATACCCTGGTCGAAGCCAAAGAGAAAGAAGTGATGACCGTTTAGGTCTATTTTCTCGAATAGTCTAAAAAACAGAGGCCTTGTTGGATTCAACAAGGCCTTTTCATATGCCCTATGGTTGATAGGTGATGACCGCTCTTAGGAAAAGGCGATTTGGCGGAGGTGGAGGTTTCTCAGGAAAAACTTAACCTTTATCGTCGAGATATTTCCAGTCCCCTTTGTAACGTTTGAAGCGGGAGCATTCGTGAAGTTCCTGGGGTTGGTTGTCCCAATAGTATTCCGCGATGAACTCCACCTTGCCGGTTTTGTCTTTCTTGCCTCCTTTGGAGGTCGAGAGGATCGTGAGGAATTTCCAATTGGTGTAGTGAATGGTATCCTCCAGATCGCGGTGGAGATTCTTGTCCCGTTTGTCGGGGTGGGTGGTTTCGACCAAGTAGTCGACGAGCCTGAAGAAAAAGGCGCTGTATCGGGAGCGCATGAGCTTTTCGGCAGTCGGTGGTTTGGTTTTGCGCAGGTGGTAGAACTGACAGCAATCGGAGTAGATTTTTTTGCTTTTGCAGGGGCAGAGTGATTCCTCGCGGGTATTTGGAAGGTCTTTGCGAGTTTCGTTCACAAGCGGACTCTCTACCAATTCGGTCCTATCTGCGATGAAAAGTTGACCATGGGGATCCGGAAAGGATAGCGTCGGGCAATGATGAACCAAGCATTATCAAGTTTGAAGAAAATCCGCCCCGCAATCGCTTTGACCGCTCTGGTCGCCATGCCCCTTGCTTCGGCACACGAGGATCTGACCAAGCCGGAGATCAAGGTCGAAAAGAAGAAGGATGGGCTCTACATGTATATTGATGGAGTAAAGGTCCATGAGACGGATACCACGAAGCAACCTCTGCCAAAAGTGGTTACTCCGGGTGCTGCCGTTGGAGCTCCACCATCTGATGCGGTGGTTCTTTTCGATGGATCGGAGAAATCGTTTAAGGCTAATTGGACCGATACCAAGGGTGGTGAGAGCAAGTGGAAGGTTGTTGATGGAGCAATTGAGTCAGTCCGACGGGCTGGATACGTGCAGAGCAAGGCCAAGTTTGGTTCATGTCAGCTTCACATCGAGTGGGCCTCTCCGGCTCAGGTAAAAGGAAACGGACAAGGACGTGGAAACAGCGGTGTCTTCTTGATGGGAACCTACGAAGTTCAAGTTCTCGATAGCTTTAAAAACCAGACCTACGCCGACGGACAAGCCGGAGCGCTTTACGGTCGTTCCAAGCCACTCGTGAATGCTTCCCGGGGTCCAGGTGAGTGGCAGAGCTACGATATTATCTTCCACCGTCCGCTTTTTGATAAAGATGGCAAGGTGACCCGCCGTGCGACATTCACCGTGCTTCACAATGGAATTCTCATTCAGGATCATACCGTCTTGAGCGGGGGGACCGGATGGCAGGGGCCCCATGCGGCTTCCGACTATAAGGCGCATGCGGATAAACTGCCCATCTCAATGCAGGACCATGGAAACCCGGTTAGATTTCGCAACGTTTGGGTGCGTGAATTGAAGGACTGATCTTCAAACGCCGATCCCTTAGCTGAAAGTGGCAGGCTCGCAGGGAGTCGAACCCCGATCTATGGTACCGGAAACCATTGTTCTATCCATTGAACTACGAGCCCCAATAAGGTGAACGGAATCTAGTCAGCCGCCGAGCCAAGTCAAATCGCAAAGTTCGAGAATCTCGCGTTGGATTACCGAGGGGGGAGGGCGTGCGATTGAGGGTTGCCAACACCGAGGCGATCAGGGAAGCTCTCAGCAATGAGTGATCAGCCATTGAAGGGAAAGACAGCCGTTGTATTTGGAGTCGCTAACAAGCGAAGCATTGCCTGGGCCATTGCGAAGGCTTGGTCGGACGCGGGAGCGAAGTTGATTTTTAATTACCAGGGAGAGCGTCTGAAAGACAATGTGGAGCAATTGGCATCGACCTTTGGTGACGATGTGCCGCTCTATCCTTGTGATGTTACCAGCGACGAGGAGATTGATGCCTTTTTTGAAAAGGTGAAGGAGCATACCGAGACCGTGGACCTGGTATTGCACTCCGTGGCTTTCGCTCCCAAGGAGGCGCTAGAGGGCGATTTCCTCGGGACTAGCCGCGATGCCTTCAAAATCTCGCACGATATCAGCGCTTATTCCCTAGTGGCTCTCGCGCAACGTGCGGTGCCCATGATGACGAACGGAGGCAGCATTGTTGCGATGAGTTACTATGGTGCTGCCAAGGTGGTGCCTCACTACAATGTCATGGGGGTGGCCAAGGCGAGTTTGGAAGCATCGACCCGTTATTTGGCCGCTGATTTGGGTTCAAAGAAGATTCGTGTGAATTGTATCAGCGCCGGACCAGTGCAAACGCTGGCGGCACGTGGGATCGCCGGATTTGGTTCCATGATCAAACATTATGAAGAGCATGCTCCGATTGGGCGCTCGTGCACTACTGATGAACTAGGGGCAACCGGAGTCTTCCTCGCCAGTGACGGCGCGGCATCAATTACAGGACAGGTCCTATATGTTGATGGTGGGTATGAGATCATGGGAATGTAAAAATGGCTGAGTGGTATTACGGCAAGGGGGCCCAGCAGTTTGGTCCCATCGATGAGGCGGCTCTTCGTGCTCGAATCGCGACCGGTGAGGTTTCCGGAAGTGATTTGATTTGGACGGAGGGAATGGTCGAGTGGATTCCGCTCAGCAAAGTTTCTCAATTTAGCGGCCCAGCTCCGCAAGCCGGATCAAATGAGTCCCCTGAGAAATACAGTACCGATGACCCGACCTCGCCGTATGCTCCTCCGGCTGCGAATCCTGTGGCTTCGGTAGTCGGGGGCGGGGTGCAAATGGCTCCTCCAACCAGTGGGCTGGCGATTGCCAGTATGGTGTGTGGAATTTTGAGTCTCTTTTTCTGCTTTTGCGGCGGAATGTTGCTGGGAATTCCCGCTGTGATTTGTGGTCATATGGCACTGAAGCAAACAGGTTCAGAGAGCCCGGGGATGCCACCTCGAATGGGCGGTCGCGGAATGGCCATTGCCGGTTTGATCATGGGGTATATCGGAATTCTACTGATCATCCTCGGAATTATCGCGAATGTGGCAGGCCTTGAAATGGTGCAATGAAAGGGAACGCGGCCCAAGGTCATTGGCCTCGTTGGGTGTTGTTGGTTCCGTTGATCCTGGTAGGGATGGTTTTGTTTCGCAGTTTTTTGCCGCAAGCCAAGGCGATTTTGCCGACTTGTTATTTATACACGTCGACGGGGATCTATTGCCCCGGATGTGGAGGGACGAGAGCGGCAGAAGCTCTGGTGCACTTCAGAGTGGGCGAAGCGATGCGTCAGAATGCCTGGGCGGTTTCGGCTTTGTTGCTTGGGATCCCATTCGTCGGCTTGGCCGCGCTCAGAGTTCGCTTTCCCGGAATGTCCGTCTTTGGTCTTTTTCGATGGCGCCCCTGGATGGTCTGGTTTCTGGTGGCAACGATCGGACTTTTTTGGATACTCCGGAACGTTCCAGCATTTGATTGGCTGGCACCGGTGAATCGCCCTTAAGCGGCTACCACTCGAAATTTGAGCCGAAGCGATCGAGATCGGGATCCCAGACGTTGAATTCGATCTTGGAGAAAGCATTGGCATCGAAGATCGCTTTGTCGAACACTTGGGACGATCCATGGAGTGATTGGCCATCAAAAGAGAGGAGGTCCATGGTGATAAATCCGCCTTCACGGAACCAGGCCCGAACATCTCCGGCACGCATTCGGGGTTCGGCTTTGGTTTCAAGATCGCCAAGACTGACGGAACTCATTCGCCTGACCGGGAGGTCGATATCTCCGAGAGAGGTTTTGAGATACAGTTTGCCTTTTTCGATTTTATCAATGCTCCCTCTAATCGAATCCCCGTTGGCGAGGAGGATTGTTTGACCTTCCATGTCCTGAAAAAGATCTTCAGTAGCGCTTTTGTTTTTTTCATCCTCCGCAACAGGGAGGGTTCCGTCCCATTGGGTGATGGAAATTTGGGAAACTTTGATGGGTTGTGAGTTTTGCGGAACGAAGTGCAGCCAATCTCCAAAGCCCTTGGTGTCATCCAGATCAGTCCAGGTGCCGAGTAATTCGTTCTCGAGAAAGACGGCAGAAGTTCCTTCCTTGCGTCGGTCGAGGTAGATTCTAATGGTGGCTTTTTCCCGGTTCCTGAGATTGGTTGTTGTTTTATTGATGAGATCACTCCGGGTATTGTCCGGTCCGGTGCGGTAGAGTTGGACATACGAACGCCGAACATTCAGGGAATACCCTTTGCGCAGGTAATTGGTGTCCGAGTTGCTCGATAGAAACATGATGTGGAAGTATGCCGAACTTTTCCACTCCACCTGAAAAGAGATCATCGAGCGGTCAGGGAGCTGGACTTCGCGGGCGATACCATTCCGCGACTTGGAGATCAGGGAGCGGTCGGCATAGCTCCAGCTCTCTTCAATATCGCCATCAGAGGATACCCACCCGTCCAGTCCGTTTGGCCCGTCATAGAATGAAGGCGACTGTGGGTAGACGTCCAATGCGGTCACCATAGAGCGTTTGAGAGTCAATTCGCCAGCATACCAGGTGTCCAGGGTGATGCTCTCATCGTCCAGATTTACCAGTCGTCCCCGGATGGTGTCCTGACGTTTGCTATTGAAGTGGTGATTGATGGTCGCGATGGCATAGTGGTCGGATTCCGGGGATGTGGATTCACCATCGAGAGAAAGCTCGATCAATCGTTTGGTGTTTAAATTAAC
>JAKMEV010000217.1:0-2561 GCA_022425785.1 Akkermansiaceae bacterium
GGTCAAGGCCGCCTCCGCCAAGGAAGAGCCCGTCGCCGAAGAGCCCGCCGCCGAAGAGGAAGTTGTCGAAGAAGAAGCCGCTGAAGAAGTGGAAGCCACCGAAGAATCAACCGAGCCTGCCGCCGAGTAAGCTAATTAATCATTTTACACCTTAAAAATCATGGGACAAAAAGTTAATCCAATCGGGTTTCGCCTCGCAGTCAACAAAGACTGGCGCTCCAAGTGGTATGCCGAAGGCAAGGACTACACCACCAAGCTTCACGAAGATCTGAAGATCCGTAAGTATATTGCTGGGCGCCTTCAGACCGCTGCTCTTTCCAAGATCGTTATTGAACGTGCCTGGAACAGCGTCCGCATCACTCTTCACACCTCACGTCCCGGACTCGTCATTGGACGTAAGGGATCTGAGATCGAGAAGATGACCAATGACATCAGTAAGATCTGTAACGGATCGCAGGTGAAAATCGATATCATCGAGATTCGTAAGCCTGAGCTTGATGCCCAGCACGTTGCCGAGCAGGTCTGCATCCAGCTTGAGCGTCGTATCGCTTTCCGCCGCGCCATGAAGCGTTCCATCCAGACTGCCATGGATTTTGGTGCCAACGGCATCCGCATCCGATGCGCAGGTCGCCTCGGTGGAGCTGATATCGCTCGCGCCGAGTGGTATCGCGAGGGTAAAGTCCCTCTTCAGACTCTCCGCGTTCCCATCGATTATGGATTCGCCGAAGCCAAGACCGTTTACGGCATTATTGGTGTGAAGTGCTGGATCAATAAGAACGAAGATTCTGACAAGGGTTCGCGCCCTCCGGGTCATGATCGTCCTCGTCGCCGCGGCCCCGGAGGCCCTGGTGGTGATCGCCGCGGAGGAGGTGGTGGAGATCGTCGCGGAGGCGGCGGTGGCCAAGGCCGTCCCGATAATAATTCTAACAAACCCGCCGACGCTCCAGCGACACCCGCTTCCTAGTCTGGCACTTTATTTAACCACAAAATTTTAGGAGGATAGAATCATGCCTTTAATGCCCAAAAGAACCAAGTTCCGGAAGTCCCATCGTGGGAGCCGGAGTGGTAATGCACAGCGCGGAACGAACGTAAGCTTTGGTGACTTCGGTCTTCAGGCCGTCGGTCGCGCATGGATGACCAACCGCCAGATCGAGGCTTGTCGTGTCACCATTAACCGTTTTCTCAAACGTAAAGGTAAGACCTGGATCCGGGTTTTCCCTCACAAGTCCATTACTCGTCGTCCACCTGAAACTCGTATGGGTAAGGGTAAAGGCTCTGTTGATGCCTGGGTCGCCGTGATCCGTCCTGGCGCCATGCTTTTCGAAGTAGGTGGTGTCCCTGAGTCCCAAGCTCGTGAGGCCATGCGCCTTGCTTCCTACAAGCTTGGATTTGAAACCCGCTTTGTTTCCCGCAGCAAGCACTGATCCTAACCAATCGAAAGGAATTCTGTCATGCCACAGCCAAAATTTAAAGAAATCGCAGAGCTCAGCTCTGATGAACTTCAGTCCCGCCTGCAAGAACTTAAGCAGGAGGCTCTTACTCTCCGTATTCAGCAGGCCACCGGCCAACTCGAAAACACCGCCCGTCGTCGTATGGTCCGCCGCGAGATTGCTCGCGTCATGACCACTCTCAATCAACGCAAGTCAGCTTAGCTCCTGAGCTATCCAACCCTTTAACTTATTTCCAAAATGAACGAAGATCAGGAAAATACCGCCGCTGCCGAAGCCGCTCCTGCTGCCAAAACCGACTTTGTGCCTTCCGAGGCCAAAGAAGGAAAAAACCAGAAGGTCCGTGTGGGCATCGTCAAGTCGACCAGCATGAACAAGACAATCGTTGTCGAATACGTCAACCGTGTCCCGCACCCCAAGTTCAAGAAGATCGTCAAGCAGTCGAAGAAATTCTACGCACACGATGAGAAGAGCGAAGCTGCCGTCGGAGACAAGGTCCGCATTCAGGAAACCAAGCCAATTTCAAAACTCAAGCGTTGGGAACTCGTTGAAGTTCTCGTTCATTAATCGAACTGCGGAATGCTCCGTAATCATTACCTTTAATCCAACGATACCTATTTAGCCATGATCCAGATGGAATCAAAAATCGAGGTTGCCGATAATACCGGCGCCCGTCAGGCCAAGATGATCGGTGTCATCGGCAAGCGGACCAAGTCTGCTCGCGTCGGCGACATCATCACTGCTCACATCCGTGAGTCCATACCCACCGCTTCTGTGAAGAAGGGCAGCGTCGTCAAGGCGGTTGTCGTTCGCACCGCTTATCCTGTTCGTCGTGCCGACGGCTCTGTTCTTCGATTTGATTCGAATGCAGTGGTCATCATCGACAAGGACGGCAATCCAAAGGGGACCCGTATTTTCGGACCCGTTGCCCGTGAGCTTCGCGAAAAGAACTTCATGAAGATCGTGTCCCTCGCTCCCGAGGTGCTCTAATTCCACCAACCCTCAATTTTTCGAGACATGAAAATCAAGACTCACGTAAAAGCTGGTGACGAAGTCGTCGTCATCTCCGGCAACCACAAAGGAAAACAGGGAACTGTTACCTCCGTGAATGCC
>JAKMEV010000231.1:0-5939 GCA_022425785.1 Akkermansiaceae bacterium
GGTCAAGCTTGCCTGGAAGGAAGGGAATCCCTCCCTTGCGATCATCGAGAGTGTCGACGACACCTGGGAGGTAGGAGTGATGAAATTCACTTTGGAAATGATCATGAAGTCGCGGGAGATTAATCACTTCGATTTTAAACGTCGCGGTCTTCTTTAAGGTGCGATTGCTATGAGCGGAGTCCTGACGGTTATCAAATTTTTTGCAGCCCTGGCTGTGGTTGGTTTGCTCGGTGGCGGTTATCTTTATCTCACGAAGTGGACCCAGCGGTTCGAGGACAATAGCGTGGGAAATTACGAGGTTCTCGATAAGATTGTTGGGGACGGAGAAAGTGACGATTTCGTACCTGGGCAGCGAGAATATGACCGGGCTTTGGAGTTGCTCGCGATGGATCGCGAGGACGAGGCGGTGGAGAAGCTTTTATTTATTCAAAATCTCTATTCTGATACCGAAAACGGAACCGAGGCCCGGCGGATTCTGGGTGAGATCAATTTGGATGAAATTCTCTCGATCGAGAACATGTCTAACAAAGTGATCTACACCATCAAACCCGGCGAAGGGTATCTTAATGTCGCCAACAATAGTCGCACCACTCTGGACTGCATGATGTTTCTCAACGGTCTTCTGGAGATGAGTCCACTGCATGTGGGGGATGAGTTGGTGGTGATGTCCTTGAACTTCAAACTGGTGGTTGATTTGGCGAAGCGTAGAATTGAGCTTTTTCGGCCTGACGAAGAGAAAAAGGAGCATATCTTCGTGAAAGATTATCCCATCATGAAGCTCGATCTGGCGAGTTTGAGGACAAAGTCGATCCATTCGAAAATTTCCAGAAAGCAGGGTGAGATCAAGGGGGAAGTCGTTCGGCCGGCTCTGTCCGACTATCGTCATGCCACCAAAGTTCTCGGCTTTAAGGCCGGAAGACACTTTATTCAGATGCGTCCCGTTCCAGAAAGAGACGAGGAAGACCCCGGACGGGGGATTTTTCTGATGAATTCCGATATGGAGGAATTATCGATGTTAATTCGGATCGGGAATGAGGTGGAAATCAAACCCGCTGGCTGATAGAGTCCCCACATACAAAAAACCATGGAGTTGCTTGAATTTGAGAAGCCGATCGCCGAGCTGGAGAAGGAATTGTCCCAGTTGCAGGAAAAGTCTCGGTCGCAAGACATAGACTTGAGCGATGAAATCGCCGCCATCGAGACGAAACTTGTTGAGACCAAAAGTTCGATCTACAGTAATTTGACACCATGGCAGCGTGTGCAGATCGCCCGTCACAACCAACGTCCTTTCATGCTCGATTATATTGCCAAGGCATTTGATCACTTTACCGAGCTTCACGGAGATCGCGTGGTGGGTGATGATCACGCCATGCCCGGAGGTTTTGCGAGAATCGGAGGCCATTGTTGTGTCGTGATCGGTCATCAGAAGGGGCGTGATTTGAAAGAGAATCTCAAGCGTAACTTTGGGAGTGCTCATCCGGAAGGATACCGCAAGGCGTTGCGTCTCATGCAGCTGGCTGAGAAGTTCGATCTCCCGATTGTCACCTTGATTGACACGCCGGGAGCCTTTCCGGGAATTGGCGCCGAGGAGCGCAATATTGCTGAATCGATTGCACGAAACTTGCGTGAAATGATGGCCTTAAAAGTCCCGATTATTGCTGTTGTCCTTGGCGAAGGTGGATCTGGAGGTGCTCTGGGAATCGGGGTTGCCGACCGTGTGCTTATGATGGAGAACGCCTATTATTCGGTAATCAGTCCGGAAGGATGTGCCGCGATTTTATGGAAGCATCGAAAGTATGCCGAGGAGGCGGCAGAGGCGATGAAGATTGCCGCGCCGGATTTGATGAAGCTAAAGCTTATCGACGGGGTGATTCCCGAGGTGCCAGGTGGAGCCCACCATAGCCCGGACGCTGCGGCAGCCTCACTGAAAGATGAAGTTGTGCGTCAGATTGAAGAGCTGACCAGTCTGTCTCCCGAAGTGCTGCGCGACCAACGTTACGAGAAGTTTCGCCAATTTGGAGAATGGGAGCAGCTTTAGTTTCCTGCCGCCCAAAGTGGAGAGTTTAGGCGGAAGAAGTGTTTTTCCAAGCTGACTGCTTGTTAAAAATTTTGAAAGTCAGCTGACTCACCGGTGTGGCTGCTGAATGGCTTCCATGGTCCGATAAGTTTTTCAGAGGATTCTATAGGGATGGTTTCTACCCAATCGGCTTACCAGCTCAGAGCATGTCCGTTCAAGACCGGTTTAGGAGCGGAAATTCGATAATTCCACTGTTTTTTGGCTGGACCAAAATTTTCGTAACGCTCCGGCCCGTTCCGCGTCTTCTGATATTGGGCAGAGTTTGCCCCACCCCGAAATCACCTTGTGGATGCAGATCATCACCGAATGCACGATAGACTAAGCTGGAATTGCAACATGAATTACTTTCATGTCAAAAATCATATAAAACGATTTATCTGATAAATACTTCTTTAATCTCTCAGTGTTCTTGACAGTGTTCGCTCACACCTAACAAATCCCTAATGAAAGTAGAAAAACAAAATGGAATTCCCGACTCAGAGGTCCTGAGTGCGTTTTTTAGTCTTATCGAAGAAGAACCGGATATAGATGGAGAAATCTCGGTTCAAAAAATGCGCGAGCTTCGTCGAGAGGAGCGTAAGTATGTTGCTTCTGGTGGCGACGGAAGTGCTCGGGATCTGGCGAAGTCGTATCATCGGCGAATGTTGACAGGAGTTGGGATGGTGGAGAATTCGACTTTGCCGAAGTATCTTGTATTCTTCTCGGCAACCTTACCGGCCCATGAAATTGCCGAGATGGCTTGTGGGGTTGCCTGTGAATCTGGGCGTTTATTGGAGATTCAAGAGCTGCTTGCGCAATACGAGTGGAATGGCGCGTCCAAGGATGCAGAGGGATCCTGTTTGGAGCAAGAAGGGGAAATGGTTCTGAATCGTATTTCCGATACCATACTCACTCACGTTTTGAGGTCATACGGTCATGACGATTTTGTCAGTTGTTATGAGGGAAACAGAGCGGTTTATCATCGTCGGTGCGAGATTGGACGGAATTTGATTGTTTCCCAAGGAAGTCGTAACGCTGTTGAATCAAGTGTGGCGTAGTTCGGGGCGGACCTTTTACGCTCGGCTTTCTGCTCGGCACTCGTTCGGTTTTCTGAGACTTCTAGTTTTATAAGAAGTGGTCGAAAAAGCCGGATTCTCCCCAATTTCACAAATGGATCTGCCAATCTGAATTCTTGTGCAGATTGGGCTGGTCTCATTGCTGAAGATTCGGTCGTTTTTGGTATTACTGGTGCCCCTAGGTGGAGCGACGCCAGGGGGTGCGGGTGAGGCAAACTACTTCGGGTTTCTTGACGATTTAGTTGTCTGCCCAGGAGTTTTTAGCCAGAGGTAAATAAGCTTGCCGGCCGGTGTGGGAAGTTTAGAGTCTTCACTCGATCTGGGTAGATTTACCTCCCGAAATCTTACTCCCAAGTACCCAATCTACGACACAATCCATAACAATATGAGAACAACAAAAACGTTATGTATAGCCCTTAGTCTGGCCATTAGTGCGTCAGCACAGGCAGCCAATTTGATCGTCTATGATTTTGAATCAGAGACAGCGGGAGTTCTTTCTGAGGCCGCTAGTATTGCAAACTCTGGATCTTCAGCTATCAGCGGAACCATTGCTGGAACAGCAGGTGGAACAGCAACGATTGTCACTGGCGCAGGTCCTCTTGGTACGACTACCAATTACCTCTCGCTTGCTCCGTCTGGTGACAATCTAGAAGGAACTGCAGCTCCTCATATCGGCACTGGGAGCTCAATTGCTACTCTGAATGTCGGTGGAGATCAAAATTACACCTTTGCGGCTTGGGTTCGGTATAACAATCAAGTTAACGACAACATGGTCTTTGGTTCAAACTCTGGTAACGTCCTTCACCTTGGCTCCAGAGGTGCGAGCCATTGGTCAGGCCACTGGGGTGACGATATTAACTCAGGCGCTGCTCCCTCTACTGAAGTTGGAGTATGGCATCACGTTGCGTGGACCAACACCGCTGGCTCAAATGTGCAGAGTATCTTTGTTGATGGTGTCCTTGCCGTTTCTGGCGGTGGTGGCAACGCTGGTGCATACACTGCCAACGCAGTCGAAAATCTTTTGGTTGGAACTTCCCGTAATCAGGGATCATTCAATGGAGATCTTGATGATGTGAGAGTTTACGATGAGGTTCTCTCAGCTGCTCAGATCGCTGATCTTGCGAATACCAACCCGGGGGGGGTTGATGATGCCGATTCGGATGGCATGAGCGACCAGTGGGAAATCGCGAATCTCGGTGCGGGAGCTGAAACAGACGATGGATCAGGAAATCCTGATTATGGTCCTTTGGGCGATCCCGACGGGGATACTTCCTCAAATTTTGAGGAGTTCACACGGCGCACCGACCCACTCGATAATGATACTGACGATGACACTATTTGGGATGGCTACGAAACCGATACCAAGACTTGGAGTAGCGCCACTGATACGGGAACCAATCCGAATGATGCTGATTCTGATGACGATGGATTTTCAGATGGAGTTGAAAATCCGGACCTCCCGTATCTCGATGAGAATCAAACCGGTAGTGATCCTAATCTTGATGATTCTGATTCTGATGGTTTTTCAGACGATGTGGAAGTCGGAGCGGGAACGGACCCTGGTGATGCCATGTTATTTCCAGCGCCCACGGACCTTCCCATCGTGGATGATTTCGAAAGCGGCAGTTTGAATGGAGTCGTTTGGCTCTCCAATTTGGAGATCCCGGCAGGCGGGGCTGCAGTAGTGCAAGAGTTGGGACATGTCCGGATTACAGGGCGAGGCCATCTCTATACCCGTGATCAATATGATCCGGAGACACTCGGCGGTCTCTATATCAAGGGACAGTGGACATTCACGGGAGGAGATGATTTCCTGCAAATTCTTACTCGTACTGACGCTGTTCCAGATGTTCAGTATGGTGAGACCCAGAATGGTATCGAATTCAATGCCAGCCAGACTAATGGCGGCTTCGATATCCGTGTGCGCGGCACTCAATTTACTTTGGCTGGAAATCAGAAATCAGGAGCGATCGATTTTACGGCAGGGACAACCTATGAATTCGTGATCATGGATGACGGCGCGGGCGTTCTTGGCTTCTGTATCTGGGAACAGGGAAACCGGGCAAATGCCGCCGGGGTGAGTGATTCCATTGTTTCTTCCTCGGCCACCTTTAACCATATCGCGTTTCATAACCGAGAGGGTAGTGGGCGCTCCAGTAATCTCGAGGAAGTCGAAATCGGCGTGCTCACTGATTCCGATTCAGACGGCATGCCGGATTTCTGGGAAGAGGACAACGGCTTGCTTGTCGAGACCAACGATGCCGGCGACGATAAGGACAGCGACGATCTGACCAACCTGCAGGAATTCCTTTCCTGCACCGATCCCAACAATGCTGATACTGACGGTGATGGCTTGCGCGATGGTGTTGAGAATAACGACGATAACTATGTTGATTCCGATCAGACTGGAACCGATCCACTAGATCCGGATTCGGATGGTGATGGGCTGAGCGACGGAGTTGAAGTTCCTGGTGCTCACGTTGGCATCGATAACCCCGGCACAAATCCCAATTTAGCGGATACCGATTCTGACGGCACGGATGATCGCGTTGAGATTGTCAAGGGAAGTGATCCCACGGATGCTGGTAGTCTTGCTCCGAGTGGATTCCCGATTCTCTACTACAATTTCGAACAAGGGGCGGGTGATGTGATTCTTGATCAGACGCTCAATTACTTCGACGGAAATGTCGTGGGTGATTTGGTCTTTGTTAGTGGCGCGCCAAGTGGTCCAACACCCGGATTCGGGATAGAGTTCACCTTGGCTGCCAATGGATATCTCGATGTGCCGGGACTGGATATTAATTCAA
>JAKMEV010000247.1:0-3625 GCA_022425785.1 Akkermansiaceae bacterium
GCGTCACGGCGATTGGAAGCTGGTGCGTATGGGGAAACGATTGGTGGCGGGTAAAGCAAATTGGGAACTCTACGATCTTTCGAAAGACCTCTCCGAAGAAAATAATCTGGCTGCCAGCCAACCGGAACGTCTTGCCGAGTTGATCGAGATTTGGGAGACGCAAAACAGCGAGATGAGCAAGCCCTTGTTTTAGAATTCTCGGATTTGATTACTTACTCCTCGACGAAGCCTTTCAAGATCGCCACGAACGACTGCTCGGAATTTTCTTTTGGCGGGAAGGTCTCGGAGACCCGGGTTTGGCGGAATCCATGGGGGAGAAAGGGGGTTGACCTTTCCGGAATTGGTTGCGTAGTCTACTTCAGATCAAATCGACTTTCACTCAACGACTATGAATAAAAATCTCGCTATTCCTGCCGCCTTTCTCCTCATTGCCGGAGCTGTGGCCATTGTTATTCTTAAAAAAGATGATGTCGAAGACCCGAAAACCGCCGACTCATCGAAACCCAAGAAAGAGCAATCCGTTTCAGGCCGTCCATCCGGTTCGAGAGCTTCCGGTCTATCAGGCGGCTCCGGTCGTCAGATTTCTCCCCGGACTGGCAAGACCTCGCGCCAAGGTGAGCTGGTCAAGAAATACGGCCAGGCCCGGACCGCGAGAGCCCGGGAAGTTTCCCAGAATATGGTCGGAATTCTTGACGATGTCATCGCGGTAGGAGAGCTGATGGTCAAGGGTGGCCAGCAAATGGGGATTGGTCGCCGCGGCATGGTGGGTGGAATAACCCGCCGCATGGGCATCGAGCTGAATGAGGAACAGCAGGATATGGCTATTGCACTCTATGAGGAGTGGCAAAAAGGTGAGCTTGAGAAGTCCAAGAAAGCAGCTTCGGACTTGCGTGATGACCCCACCGCCGTCATGGAGCTTTTCTTGGCTGGTGATGCCAAGGAACGTGGAGAGATGGATGAGGACGACTATTTGGCTGTTCGCGACAACGCGGTAGGAGAGCTGGCCAATATCATCAACCCTCTCGATCGGGAAAATTTCCGGGGAGACCGCCGCATGGCTTCTGATGAAAAACTGATGAGTCAATTCGCAGAGATTCTCGATCCCGAACAAGCCGAGAAGTTTTCGGCCTATCGCGAAGCCGAGGCTGCCGAGGCCGCAGAAAAGCCCAAGAGCGATGGAAACATTACTTCAATGCCCACCATGGAGCTGGAGAAGCTTGATGGTGCCATCGGAAGTGCCAAAAAGATGACCACTGGATTCCGCTCCATTATGGAAGGCATGGGAGGTCTGCAAAATTTGCGCCCTCCGAATGAGGGTGGCGAGTAAGTTACCCGACTCCCAAGTTTTTTCTGTGCGCACTTGATCTCTTGGTAGTTAAGTGGTCGTGGCGCATATATTGGTGGTAGGATGAGGACCGGTAGGATTGCGGGCCGTAGAAGTGGCTTACTGACTGCCTGGAATTTTTTTGGCGGAAAGATCGCGGAAACCGGGGTTTGGCAGTATACATGGGGGAGAGAGAGGGGGGTGTTTGAATGATCAGATTGCAAACATAGAATCGCGCTATGTGGTGAAAGGCGATTGGAAGTTCCTCCCAAAAAAAATAAGCTCTTAACCAATGAGTTGTCTAATCACCTCACCACCGAATTGTGAGAGCTGTTTATGGTGCCCTGCGTGGTAGTAGGTGAGCTTATTGTCATCTAGGCTAAGGAGGTGAAGAATGGTGCAGTGGACGTCGCGAATGTAATGGACACAGTCAATGGCTTCTGCGCCGATTTCATCGGTGGCCCCGATCGTATGTCCGGCTTTCGTCCCACCGCCAGCAAACCACATAGCCATAGCGTTGGCGTTGTGATCGCGGCCATAGCTTAACCCGCCCCGCATTCCGTTGTCGGGGGTGCGGCCAAATTCGCCGCACCAAACGACGAGAGTGTCCTCTAGCATGCCGCGTTGTTTAAGATCTTTAAGTAACGCAGCGATCGGCTTATCGACTGATCGAATGAGGGAGCCATGGGCACGGGCAATATAGTCATGACTATCCCAATTCCCGGCGTAGGCTTGCACGAAGCGAACCCCTTTTTCTACGAGTCGGCGGGCTTAGAGGCATTTTCGCCCGAAAGCATCAGTGTCTTTCTGGTCAACGCCGTATTCTTCGAGAGTGGATTCCTGCTCGCCTTTGAGGTCAAGGACCTCTGGGACTTCCGTTTGCATACGGTAAGATAATTCGTAGGATGCCATACGATCGCTGAGCTCGCTTCGATCGTGTTGTCTTGCAAGGTGGTCTTGGTTGAGTTTGGCGAGGAGATCAAGGTTTTGGCGTTGGCGTGAGGTTCCTGTGGGAGCGGCAGCAATGAAGTCGGAGGCGTCACGAAGTTTGAGAGAGAAATTATTTTCTGAGGTAGAGAAGTATGGCTTTCTCAAATTCGGTGCGGAAATAGGCCGCGAGGATGGCGTCTTCGATGAGAAGGCGGGCTTTTTCCTCGATGGCATCCTTGGCTTTGAGTCGTTCGCCCAGTGCCGTTTTGAGGCACGCATTCCGAGTGGATTCTTTGATGTCTTTTGCGGAACCGTGCGCGATTTTTTTGGCGATTTTCTTGGCCAGGTTGGCGTTGGACAACAATTGCCTGCGGTCGAGATTCTGTCCCTTTTTGGCGGCTGACTTTTCGAGATCCGCACCGATCTTGTCGACGATCGCCATCATCGAAATAATTCGTTTTTTGCGTTCGTCGGAAAGGGGCTGTTGATGGAGAAAAGAGACAAGCTGGTCTTCGGTTTTTGGAAGAGTTTCCTCAAGAGTATCGCCGAATTCGGGATCTTCGTCGATTTTGCGGATGAGCGCCTGGTAGGATTGATAGAGCATCGGGGTGACCATGACCGTCCCTGCATCGCCGTTCAGGACGGCCTTTTCGGGGTCGAGTTTCATCAGCGCGGCGATGGGTTTCTTCCCGGGGTTCTTCACCCATTTGGTCAGTTTCATTTCGCGGACACCCTCCTTGACCTTGATTGTTTGGGAGGTCAGGAGTCCGCTCTGCCGGTCGACCGTAATGTTTCCCAATTCACCCCAATCCAGAGTGATCTCTTTGTCCGTCGCCGAGATGAGCTTTTCGATGTTCGTCAGCCAGACCGGACCTTGCGAAGTCACGTGGATGGCGAACAAAACACGCGTGGAAGTAAGATAACTTGAGCTGAGCCTCTTGATTTTTGGGAGAGAGGGGTCGAGTTTCAGGACGCTGGTGAATTGTTGCACCTGCTCGATGAGTCTGGAAATCCCGTTAAATTGATGAAACTCCTCTCCGGCTTTTACTAGATACTGATTTCCACCGGTGGACCACGTCTCTTGTCTGCCAAGTGGCGCTCCATCGGAATCTCGCAGTTCACCGATGGTGTAGGCCCAACCGGATTCGTAATCCTCGCCCTGCCTCAAGGTCGCGGTTTTTCCGGCTTCGGTTTTGGACTCATAGGTGGCCTGATAGCCTTCAAGTTGACCAAAGTTGGCCCGAAGCTCTTGAATGATTGCTTTCAGCTCTTCTTCGCCACGGGCGCGCTGAACCAGGTAGAAAAAGATGAGGAAAAATCCGAGGTGTTTCATGGGATGAATGGTAGAGAGGATGGCGCTTGGTTCCAAGG
>JAKMEV010000054.1:0-3264 GCA_022425785.1 Akkermansiaceae bacterium
ACGAGTCCAAGGGAAGCCAGGCTGTGCACGACCTCGTCGTTGCCTACCAGGCCAACCGCCGCTCTGGAACCGCTCAAGCCAAGACCCGTGGAGAAGTCAACGGAACCGGCAAGAAGATGTATCGCCAGAAAGGCACCGGTAACGCCCGTCACGGTGATCGCAAAGCCCCGATCTTTGTCGGTGGTGGTGTCGCCTTCGGCCCCCGCAATCGTTCCTACGCCAAGACCGTTCCCAAGAAAGTCCGCACTCTCGCTCTGCAGCGCGTTCTTGGTGATAAGGTTAACGAAGGAGCGATCTTTCGCGCTGCTTCTCTCGATGTAGAGTCCGGCAAGACCAAGGATTTCGTCGCCGCGCTTAAGGCAGTGACCGAGGCCAAGAAAGTCCTCGTCATCGGCGGAGAATTCACTGATCGAACCTACTATGCAGCCCGGAACGTTCAGTCCGCTCTTTTGCAGACCGCCGAGTCCGTCAACGTCGAGCAGATCCTTCATAGCAATGCGGTCATTATCCTTGATGACGCTATTGAAACCCTTGCTAATCGCACCGCCTAACCTGACACAGTCATGAGAGACATTTACCAAGTCATTGATACCGTTCGCATGTCCGAGAAGGCTGCCCTTCTTCAGGAGAACGACAACACTTACACCTTCAAGGTTGCCCAGGGCGCCAATAAGATCGAGATCAAGCAAGCAGTTGAAAAGCTCTTCAAGGTCAAGGTCCTGGACGTTCGCACCAGCAACTACGCAGGAAAGGCCAAGCGCCGCCGTCGTGCCGACGCCGGACGCACCGCAAGCTGGAAGAAAGCAATCGTCCGTCTCAAGGATGGTGACTCCCTCGACCTCATTTAATTTTCAATTCTCCCTTATTTAGGAATCTCAGTCAGAAAGGATCATTCCAATGCCACTGAAAAGTTTTAAGCCCGTTACTCCCGCGAATCGTTACAAGATGCTTCCGGGGTTCGACGAAATCACCAAGTCCAAGCCTGAAAAAAGCCTCCTCGAAGTCAAAAAGCGCTCCGGGGGTCGCAATAATCAGGGTCGTATTACCTGTCGCCACATTGGGGGGGGACACAAGAAGAAGTATCGTCTCGTCGACTTTAAGCGCACCAAGCGTGACCAGGTTGCTGAAGTTGTCGGTATCGAATACGATCCCAACCGGACTTGTCGTATCGCTCTTCTGAAATACGAAGACGGAACCAAGAGCTACATCCTCGCTCCATCCGGTCTTACTGATGGTGACAAGGTCGTCTCCGGTGAATCTGTCGAGCCCAAGGTTGGTAACGCCATGCCTCTGAAGAACGTTCCTCTCGGAACCGCCATTCACAACATCGAACTCCGCCCCGGATCAGGTGGTAAGGTTGCCCGCTCTGCCGGACAGCAAGCCATTCTCCAGTCCCGTGAAGGAGGATACGCCTTCATCAAGATGCCTTCCGGCGAACTGCGCAAGTTCCACGAAGAAAGTTACGCGACCATCGGAACCGTTGGGAACCGTGACCACATGAAGGAAATTTCCGGTAAGGCCGGCCGCACCCGTTGGCAGGGCAAGCGCCCAAGCGTTCGCGGAATGTGCATGAACCCCGTCGATCACCCGAACGGTGGTGGTGAGGGTAAGTCCAAGTCCGGTGGTGGTCGACAACACCTCAAGTCTCCCTGGGGACACGTCAAGGGTCAGAAGACTCGTAAGAAGCACAATCCCACCGACTCGTTCATCATCGAAGATCGTCGCAAGAACAAGCGGAAGTAGACCTCTTTCCTAACTAATCATTAACCATTCTCCATTATGGCACGTTCACTGAAAAAAGGCCCATACGTTGATCAAAAGCTTCTCGCCAAGATTGATGCCTCTGTCGAATCCGGCAACAAGAAGCCCATCAAAACCTGGAGCCGTCGCTCCATGATTACTCCTGACTTCGTCGGTCAGACCTTCGCTGTTCACAACGGCAAAACCTTCGTCCCTGTTTTCGTTTCTGAAAACATGGTAGGCCACAAGTTGGGTGAGTTTTCTCCCACCCGCATCTTCAAGGCCCACGGCGGTATTGGTAAGAAGTAATCTCCTTAAGGAATCCCCAGCATCTCTCTCCTCATGCCTCTCTTATTTAACAGCGCTCTTGCCAGCGGATTGCTCCTCATTGGAGTATTCGGTAGCTCCGCTGTTGCCCAGGATGGGGTGAAGGGGATTGTTGAACTTGAGCGCGAAAATCGTCTCCTGAAGCTTCAGGTCGACAATCTCTCGGTCAGCCTTGGTGCCGCTCTGGCCCGTGAGGGGACCAAGACCGCATCACTCAAGGATGTTAAGCAGCGCCTCGCTCTTTTCGGGAAAGATTTCTTTGAAGATGCCGACACCAAGTTGCGCCATGCCGTATCCGACTATCAGGTTGCCCGGGAGAGCCTCACTGAACTTGAGAATGCTACCTTCGATCTGATTCCCGCTATCAGAAACTACCTTCGTACCGCCGTTGTTTCGGATCCCGATGCCCGCGCCGATGTGGAGGTGAAAATCCGCGAACTCGAGGTTGCTCTGGGCCAGCGCCAGCAACCCAAGCGTAAAATCGAGCAGGGGACCGCTCAAGAAGCACGCATAGTAACTATTGACTCAAACACCGGACTCGTCGTAGTGAATGCCGGCCACGATGCGGACCTCAACGTCGGGATGCGTTTTCGTATCGAACGTTCCGGAACTCATATTGGTGACGCTATCGTCGCCGCCACCCGACCTGGTGTCAGCGGATTGCTGATGCAGTCACTGACAAATCAAGACAATCAGGTGCGCCCAGGCGACACCGCTAAACTTATTCTCAACAACTGAACCGCAAAACTGATGCAAGTTCGCTCGACCACCAAATACGCTCGGATTTCTCCGAAAAAGATGCGCGACGTCGCTCGTGAAATTCAGGGACTCGCTGTCTCCGAAGCTCTCGATGCTCTGACATATACTCCCCGTAAGGCTGCACACCTGATAGGCAAAACTCTCAAAAGCGCGATCGCAAACGCCGAGAACAATCACGAACTCTCCGCTGACGAATTGATCGTCGGAGAAGCCGTCATTGGGGAAGGGCCAACCCTCAAGCGTTTCAAGCCGCGTGCCCGAGGATCCGCAGGAGCCATTCGCAAGCGCACCAGCCACATTTTCATTACTCTCACCGATGAGTTCGAAGCTCCCGAGGAGAAGAAGCGTTCCGGCAAAGCCAAAAAACGTGACACCGCGAAGCCCATGTTTGGACAGGTCAAGGCCGTCTCCGCCAAGGAAGAGCCCGCCGCCGAAGAG
>JAKMEV010000444.1:0-21552 GCA_022425785.1 Akkermansiaceae bacterium
GTGTAAAGAACGGCCTTCTTATTAAGAACATCGATCTGGCCATGGAGGTTCTCTTCGGAACCAATTGGGATCAGAATTCGAACGGTTCTTACGCCGAGTTTCTTCTGCACTTCTTCGACAACATTACCAAAGTCAGCCCCGACACGGTCCATCTTGTTGACGCACACGATGCGGGGAACGTTGTATTTGGTTGCTTGTCTCCAAACAGTCTCGGATTGCGGCTGCACTCCGGCGACCCCGCAGAAAACAACAATCGCTCCGTCTAAAACACGGAGCGAACGTTCAACTTCAGCAGTAAAATCAACATGGCCGGGGGTATCAATAATGTTGATGCGCTGGCTGGATTCCGGGAAGAGTTTGGAAACACCCTCTTCTGAGCGCTGGTTCCAGGTGCAAGTCACGGCAGCGGAGGTAATGGTAATCCCCCGCTCGCGCTCCTGCTCCATATGATCAGTGGTGGTGGCACCATCGTGCACTTCACCGATCCGATGGATCATCCCGGTGTAGAAAAGAATCCGCTCGGTCAAGGTGGTCTTCCCGGCATCAATGTGCGCCGCAATCCCAATGTTCCGTGTCCGCTCAAGCGGGACGAGACGAGTTGGAATGGATGCGACTTTGGACATGATGAGCGACCCTTTCGGGCGGTGAGAAGTTTCCTTATAAACTCAACTTAGAAGCGGAAGTGGGCGAAGGCGCGGTTGGCCTGGGCCATCTTGTGGACATCGTCACGCTTACGAACGGAGTTGCCGGTATTGTTGGCGGCGTCCTTGATCTCGTTGGCGAGGGCGACATGCATTGGAGTGCCTTTCTTGGCACGGGCAAAATTGATGATCCAACGCATTCCGAGTGACTCGGAACGAGCGGCATCCACTTCGAGAGGCACTTGATAGGTGGCTCCACCGACGCGGCGGCTCTTCACCTCAACACGAGGCTTGGCGTTCTCAATCGCACGAGTGAGAATTTCGAGAGGATCGATGGTGTCGGTGCCTTCGTTAGCGCGATCAATCGCGGCGTAAACAATACGCTCCGAGAGGGAACGTTTTCCATCCTTCATGACCTTACTGATGAGACGGCCAACAACGGGGCTGTCAAATTTTGGATCACGCTTCTCAGGCTTGGTGTAAACTCTTTTTCTGCGAGCCATGGGTTCGTTAGTTTAAAATTATTGGGAAAGTTGGGTTAGCCCTTCTTAGGGCGCTTGGCTCCATACTTGGAACGACCTTGCATCCGACCGGTGACTCCGAGGGTATCGAGTGATCCACGAACGATGTGATAGCGGACACCTGGCAAATCCTTCACACGACCACCACGAATCAACACGATTGAGTGCTCCTGGAGGTTATGGCCTTCACCACCAATGTAGGCGATAACTTCATATCCATTGGTGAGACGAACCTTGGCCACCTTACGGAGAGCGGAGTTCGGCTTTTTCGGTGTGCGGGTGTAGACTTGCAGACAAACCCCACGACGCTGTGGGCAGTTGTTCAGAGCCGGTGACTTCGACTTGGTGACTGCTTTTTTCCGGCCTTTGCGGACGAGTTGGTTAATTGTAGGCATAATGCGATCGTTTTGGGATGGCGGTTAAGCGGATTTGTTTAAATGAGTTTTTCTGAGGAAAGAAAGTGTTTTGCTGATTCTCAACCGGAGGGTCGCCGGGAAACTCAGCGAGATTCCTCGCAAGAGCCATTTTTCCGGTGTGCACCCGATAGTTGAAAACCTGATGAAGGACCTGAATCATTGATTCTTATTGGAATTCTTAATCTCCAGGCCCGATTTGGGGGCGCGACTCTAGGAATAAAAGAGCATCTGGCAAGGCGTTTTTACAAAATTAGGTGAAAATTTTTCACGGTTACTATCAATACCCCCCTCACTCACACTCAATCCACAGGTAATGAATCGATTAGGGGGAATTCACCGCCACTACCAGCAACAGTCGCCCTCATTTCATTTATTTAAGACATCCTAACTAAATTCCTCCCGGCCCTGATTTTTCGTTCGCGAGCCCTCTTTCACATCCTAAAGTCTCTTCTTGATCTCGCAAAAGTCCCCTCTTGCCGTTTTTCTCGCGCTATTCACCTTACTCCTCCTTATCCCGGCTCAAGCGGAATTACTAACCAAAGCCTACCCGGACCTTCAGACAAAAGCCCCCGAAATCCCGCAAATCCATATCCGGGCTCGAAAAGGCAGCCGAGGGAACCTATTCCCCCGTCGCCAAAGGCTTCAGCTTGGTCAACTAAAGAGAAAGCCCCAACTCCTGAAGGAATTGAGGCTTTCAAAACGATGGTAGCAGCGGGCGGATTTGAACCGCCGACAAAAGGCTTATGAGTCCTCTGCTCTACCCCTGAGCTACGCTGCCATAAATTTATAGGGATACGCTTGCGCGCGGGCGGGGATTATCTCCCATCGACGGTTCTGTCCAATAAAAAAAGAGTCTGGGCGGGATTCCCACTCAATTTTAACCTATCTGGGTCCCGTTACCCGGTCGGTCGTCAATTTTTTCGATGGGAAATCACTGATCGCTCGGAGCAGCAAAAAACCAGCCAAGCAACTTATCCCCATAGAAGTTACCCTGCTCCAACAAGCCATTCAAAAAGCTCCCCTCCAGCAATGGGCTCAATTTTTCTTGAATACGGGCCTCACTGTAGAAGGCCACATTCTTAAAGCGCCCAGATTACCATCGATGGAAAATCCTACTATTTTTCGGAAGCCAACGGGCGCCCTCCTAGATTTGAAAAATTGGCTGAAGCGATAAGGTCGACATCCAAAAAATAACACCATCTCACAAGAGGGATGGAGAATTAAAAAAACCCGACTGATTGCTCAGCCGGGTTTCTTGGAATTTTGAAATCTCGGGAAATCCTAGAGGGAGTCGCCGAGCATCTTCATGGCGTCAGCGGCGCGGTTGGAGTAACCCCACTCGTTGTCATACCAAGAGCAAACCTTCACCATGTTGCCACCGATGACGGTGGTCAGACCACTATCGAAAATCGATGAGTGAGGATCACCCACGATGTCCTGAAGGACGAGAGGCATCTCGCTGTAATGGAGAACTCCTTTGAGAGGACCTTCGGCAGCTTCTTTGAAGGCTGCGTTGATTTCCTCGGCAGTTGCTTCGGACTCAAGCTCGGCAACAAGATCAGTCAGTGACCCTGTTGGAGTAGGAACACGGAAAGCACCTCCGTTAAGTTTTCCATTGAGCTCGGGGATGACGAGGCCAATCGCACGGGCCGCACCGGTGGAAGAAGGCACGATGTTCTCAGCAGCGGAACGAGCGCGACGAAGATCTTCGTGCGGCGCATCGAGAAGACGCTGGTCTCCGGTGTAGGAGTGGATGGTGCTCATGAAGCCACGCTTGAGGCCCCACTTGTCGTTAAGAACCTTGGCAAGAGGAGCCAGGCAATTGGTGGTGCAGGACGCATTGGAGACGATGTGATGATTCGCAGCGTCATACTCGCTGTCGTTGATGCCGAGACACATCGTGAGATCGGGATCTTTGGCAGGAGCGGAAATGAGAACCTTCTTGGCTCCGGCAGAAATGTGCTTGGAAGAACCTTCGCGACTGGCGAAGAATCCGGTGGACTCGAGAACGATGTCGGCATTCCAATCACCCCATGGGAGGTTCGCAGGATCACGCTCGGCGGTGGCGTGAATCTTATGACCGTCGACAATGATGTAGTCGTCGTCGTAGGAAACCTCACGGGAAAACTGACCCTGGGAAGAATCATATTTTAAAAGGTGGGCGAGAGTCTTATTGTCGGTGAGGTCGTTGATAGCGACGACTTTATTAAGTTCGTCGTCGCTCATTGAGCGAAGCACCATCCGGCCGATACGGCCGAATCCGTTAATTGCATAATTTGCCATAGGTCTGTCCTAGTAATTAGGTTGTGAGTGATTTCCCAAGCCGGCTTGGCTGGGAAAACGGTGGCATTATGCAGGGAAGCCGTCCCCCGTCAAGGATGGCGGAGATTGTTTCCGCATCCCCTAAGATTTCATGGAATTACTTAGCTTCCAGCCACGGCAGCATCCTTTTTGAGCTTGGGTGGTGGCAGGTAAAACTCTCCCCGATGGAAAAATTTGACCGCTTTCCGGGGGTGCTTTCCCTGCGCCTGATAGAAAAATGCCTGAATTCGTTGCTTCGGCTTCATCATCAGTTCATTCTGAAAAATCACTTCCCGGGCATTGTTTTTGCCGGGAGCAAGATACCCCACAAGAACAGGGTGATTCCCCTGTTTCAATTTCTTCACCAACACTTTCCCAGGAGCAATGACATCCGCCTTTTCATTTCCGAACCTCACCAGAGCAGAGCAGTGTGAGACGTTCACAAAACGAATAGACCCGAAAGGGAATGTCGACAAATCATCCGGAACCATCATCATCTTCGGATTAAACCAATTTTTATTTTGGTGATCCGCATAGAGGACTCCCAAGCTTTGCGCTTTCGATAAAAAGCGTGAAGAAATCCATGGCTTGCCACCGATCTGTTTTCCCTGAAAAAGCTTCACTCCTCCTGCCGTGGGATTGATGGATGACCACTTGGTGAATTCCTTGAGGCGCAGAGGAACATCCCGACCTTCTCTGGGATCAAGGGCCAGAGTAGTCGGCTTGGGAGGAACGGTTCCCGGGGGCGGAGGAAATTGAATTCGCACTCCATTTCTAATCGTCTCCCTGTGAGGAGGCAAATCACCCAGGGGAATAAAGCGCATGTGCTTGTGCGATGCCTCTTGCGCAAAAACCGACAAGGACAGACTAAGAAAAATGAGGGCCACTGGTTTCATCGGTTATTTCAAAATTGATTCTTAAATTTCTTGAGGAGAGAGCCAACGGAAGCTTTGCACAATGAATCTTCTCCCAAAATTTGGGAGCCCTGATTCTTTCTCCGGGTTAATTCCCGAGGCGTCGGGACGCACCGGCACGGGCATACGCTGCACGACGGCTTCACACCAGGCCCTTGCTTGCACCTTGCCATTCATGGCGACCGACTCTCCATAGGTCCGAATCACAAAGGTATCCGACCGAGCTGACAAGCTGGATCCGATTGCCTGGAGAACATCAGCTTGCGTGAGATAATTCGCGGAACCCCACGCCTTGCTTTGAGGCTTAAGGCTCTGCTCCATCCGCGTGGAATCCTCGATATTATCAGGGTGGTCGTAATCAGCCAGAGACGTTTGGTTCTCCAAAGAATATAACGAATCGGTATCGAGCACTCCGTTGATGCCAGCATTTTCAATGGCGGCCTCAAGAGCTCCTTTTCTTCCCTGCACTCCGGAGGTGAGCCTTCGATTCACAAAGTCCGACATCGAGAGGAAAGGGCCTCTCTGTCTGACCTGCTGAACGATAGCTTCGGCGAGGGTCGCAATTTCTCCATCATCCAGAACCCGCAGACTGGCCCAGATCAAATCCTGATCAGAATTACTGACGTAAGACTCTTCTTGGTTCCCCCCAAGAACACGTGGGAAAGGAGTGATTCCTTCTTCGCGACGGTTTGCCGAGAGCACCGCTTTCCAGGCTTCCACACTGGTGGAATTCACATTGAAAGCACCATCTAAGATCAATCCGCTGGCGGCGCGATGGAAGTCCGCCAACACATCACCCTCAAATCCCGGGAGGGCCAGCATTCGCGCATTGGGGAGACGACACTTATCCGGATCACTGGCCATCCGGCGTAACTCCTCCTCCGTACCGGAACTCAAAAAATAGCGATCCCACAGTGTATGGTTGAGTTCATAAGACAGATCATAGACCACATGATCCTCTTCTGGAGTTTCCAGAAAAAAGCCCCGCCCATGTTCGGCCCAGATTTCCTTACCCTGTCCGCGCTCGTTGTTCTCGGACCAACCAATTGCCTTCCCAATAAATCCACCTAGCTCCCCCTCCTCTTCTTCCATTTTTGGAACGGTTCCACTCATTCCATCCAAACTCAATCGAGGATCGACGAGAGAATTCCCCATCGGGTAGGAAGGATGCCAGACAAACTCAGAAAGTTTGGCATGCTGGAATTGAGCCAAGGAAATCACGCCCAAATCCCGTCGCGGAACATCAAAGAGGACATACTTGTCGGCACCTTCGTTGGGCGGACCAAATGGATTCCCAAAATTCTCACCACCTTTCCGGATCGGTGTCTGGTCCTGCCAGCCGACCGCTTCGTCATAAAGATCCTTGGAATAGAGGCCGAAAAACCATGGCCCGCTTGCCGAGCTATCTCCTACATTCCCGGCGAGGTTGTCGAAGGGTGAGCGGGCCGCATAAGCAGCTCTTACATTCCACGATCCAATAGGCGATTCCTCCCAAAACTCCGGTTGCTGTGCGAGAGGATTACCCAAAATTGAAAGATGGGAATCATGCTCCCGGAACCAGCGCATCCGATACCCCTGCCTCGTCCGCCGATCCGGCGGGAGAGTAATGACTGGGTTCACCCGATCAAGAAACTCCATGCGAACTCCCTGCGCGGGGTCGAAGTCATGACTCCAAGCCTCTGCCGGTTCCTTTCCAGCCCCGTATTGCAATGAGCAGGAAACCGCGGCCACCTGCTCCAGGACATCGAAATCCTCCGCGGCAACAGTTGATGAAGTTCCCAGTTTTTTCAAAATCATCTGAGAATCGTCACCCTGCACGGTCTGTCCCTCCCCATCAAAAAAAGCGTCTGATGGGGCATACCAAAAGTACTTGGGATACCAGTCCATCCCGCCCCCATATTCGGACGATGATTGATAATAATTAAGCGCCTGATCGTAATTGGCGGATGACGAAAGAGTATTGTTGGTAAGATCTTCACTATCGTATTCAGCCGCACGATCGGGTAGAAAAACGAGGCACTTCCCGGCATCAATTGTCGTTTCCTTCAATTTAAAATAGTAGCTCCCGGTATAGGCATCATTATAGGACGAACTCGTGGTAATCTCACCCTCTACCACCGGATTCCGCCCTCCCCAGGAAAGCCAGGATGCATACCCCACTTGGACTTCCCTTCCCTGTGACGTCCGCATCCAGGCATCCGTTCGAAACCCCCTGCGTCCATTCACTTGAATCATTGCCATGCTGTCACCCAAAGTCAGTGGAACATTGTAAGGATTCCAGAGAACAACCCTCGGAAAGGTATGTGAGCGGATATTATATTTGAACTCACTCCCCGGTGGATTCAGGTGAATACTATGAGTGACGAACATCGAGCCCTCCACTAATACCGGCGCCAGATTCGCTTGATCATACGAACTTAAAGTCGCGGGATTTAGGTTCTGAGAGCTTCCGACCAAGACATCCGGAGTCGAAAAATCCGGCTCACTTTTGGGAATGCGGACAGTCACCGGAGGGGACTCCAAAGTGATTTCCCTCCCCAAGCGCACCCAATCCCGAAGAAGGCCGAACTTCGGCGAGGTCTTTTTGAAACGGCTTGAATCCCAATCGCCACCCCGCCGCCCGGCGTCCTCTTTATTGGCGTATCCCACCAGATTATCACCGACGGCCAATCCCGGGACATATTCATTCTCGCCGGTTTCCAGAGAGGCTAGATCACGATCTTTATTCAAAAAAGTCGTTAAATTGGCCTTCAGTCCTCCATCTCTTACGTCAGCCAGAACTCCCTGGGAATGGATCGTCGAAGAGTGAAAATGATCTTTCCTCCACTGCTCGCCATTTTTGCCCACAAGATCAAGGGAACGGTCTGAGATTAGCTTCTTCTTGGTATCCTCGTCTAGCTCCAGCCTTACCCCGCTCTTCCCCTCCATCACCTCAACCGAGACATTCATGCCTGAAAGCAAGGGAAGATTTTTCGTCTGCCCCGGAGAATTTTCATAGGGGTTTAGAGAGCGCATATTGGCTCGGATTCCTAAATCACCCACCCAATATCCATAGCTCCCCGTTTTCTTTCTCTCCCTGAAAACCCCGATCTTGGGAACAGAAACATGTGCTCTTTCATCGCTCCCCGCCGATCCATTTCCGACCACCTTCACATCTTGGCCGCGAATAAGGTCCTCTGCTTCGTATTTCAGCCCTGTCCTCGATCTCAAACCTTGTTCGTTCCCACTGACCAAGTAGCTAATACGAGTTTCCGAGGGCATGGAATTGGGATCCCGGGCATCGGCAAGGCCCCCGGTCACCTCGTCTCGAACGATTACCGGTCGGCCGTCTTTCTGAACGGTTCTCCAAACTCCGGTCCAATGAGGATTCGCCACAAAGCCCACTTTTCCCGAGAGAATATCAGCAGAAGCCGAAATCCGCTGATCAGGACCCAACTCCCGCTGAAGTTGCCCCATGGCAATCATTAAGGCCATCCGCGCATTCGCCCGGGCCTCCTCCTGCGCCCGATCTTGATTCGACGTTCTCACGGTCACCGTCGCCAGGCTGAGAAAAGCAATTGCCAGGAGTCCCAGCAAAATCATCACGGTCAGCGTGGCAACTAACGCAAATCCACGTCTTCCATCCAAGTGGCAGAAAACAGTGGAAACAAGCCGAGTCCTTCGAATCACAACGTATCAGAATACATAGCACATACAAGGATTGCAAATGAGAAGCTCTCATTTGACCAATTATTGCATACAAATAGAAACCCCGGACAACGAAATACGCCGCCCGGGGTGAAATCTCAGCTGAAATCCCTATGATTCTTCAGCCTCTGAACTTGGCTCGTCATTTTCGGCGCCTCCCTCTTCGTCGGACTCCTCCTCATCGTCAGGCATTACTCTGGCAATCGCCTGAAGCTTTTCCCCCTTTGTCAGAGTGACCAATTTGACCCCCTGGGTATTTCGTCCGCACTCCCGAACATCGGAAACTCGTATCCGAATACTCTGACCTCCATCAGTCATCAGCATCAATTCATCTTCCTCTTCTACCGAGAGACTGCCAATGACCTGCCCCGTCTTCTCGGTGCACTTCATGGTAATCATGCCAAGGCCTCCACGGTTTTTGGCGGAATAATCGTCGAAGGGAGTGCGCTTGCCGATGCCATTTTCCGATGCCACCAAGAGGCGGGCTTCGTCATTAACGACGGCCAAACCAACCACAAAGTCTCCTTCTCGTGGCTTGATGCCCCGGACCCCGGCGGAGTTTCGGCCCATCACACGGGCTTGTTCCTCGTTGAAACGGGTACTCATTCCACGATGAGTCACCAGCATGACGTCATCCTTTCCGGAGGTGATCCGCACACCGATAAGCTCATTACCTTCGTCCAGCTTGATCGCAATCGTTCCGGCTTTCCGGTAATTGCGGAAATCATTGAGGCTGGTCTTCTTGACCTTACCTGAACGGGTCGCAAAGAAGACGTTTCCGCCATCTTCCCTAAAGGTAATATCCTCTCCATCATCGTTCGTGCAATATTCCAATCGGAGCACGGCAGCGATAGATTCCTCGGGCTGCAAATCGAGAACATTTTTAATGCTCCGCCCTTTAGATGCTCGAGATCCTTCCGGCAAGCCATAGACACGTTCGACATAAACACGACCGGTGTTGGTAAAGAACATGAGGTAGTCATGCGCCTGCGCAGTAAAGAGGTGTTCTACGAAATCATTCTCATCCTCGTCATTGGCGGTCCGGGTTTCCATCCCCCGGACACCCTTCCCTCCACGACCCTGAACACGATATTCACTAGCCGCAGTGCGCTTGATGAATCCACGATTGCTCAGAGTGACGATCATGCCGTCATTGGAAATCAAGTCCTCGATGGCAATCTCCCCTTCGTCGGGAAGAATCGGGCAACGGCGTGGTGTCGCGTGTTTCTCTTTAATCTCAAGAAGCTCGTCCTTGATGATGGCCAGCACCCGCTCTTCGCGAGCAAGAATATCAAGAAGATCTTTGATCTCCGCAATGATGGCATCATATTCGGCTTTGATCTTGTCCTGCTCCATCGCAGTGAGCTGGTAAAGTCGCAGCTCAAGAATGGCGTTCACTTGTCGGTCAGTGAAAATATACTTATCCCCAATGACACTAGGTTGGCCCCGAATCAAGACGCCCAAAATCTCGGCCGCCGGTAATTCAAAGTGATAGGCCTTCAGTTTCTGCCTCGCTTCATCTCGATTCTTGGAATCTCGAATCATCTTGATGAAGTCATCGAGATGACCCAGCGCGAGGAGGTATGCTTCCAGATTCTCAGCCCTTTCCTCAGCCTTCCGGAGAAGATAGCGCGTGCGGCGAATAATCACTTCGCGACGGTGCTCAATAAAGGCATCCAGGGCATCGAGCAGCCCCAATTGCTTGGGACGACGCTCGTGAATCGCCAGCATGTTGACTCCAAACGAAGTTTCCATGGCGGTAAGCTTAAAGAGCTGGTTCACCACCACCTGTGGGCGAGCGTCACGCTTCAGGGTAATTTCGATGCAGGTATCATCCGCTGAGAGGTCCCGCATTCCCGAAATATCGAGAAGGACTTTTTCACGAACCAATTCCGCAATACGCACCTGTAATGTCGCCCGGTTCACTCCGTGAGGAACCTGACGGATGATGATTTGGGAAGCGCCGGTCTTGCTCTCGGTGACTTCCATGACCCCGCGCATCTTGATGCTGCCTCGCCCCGTTCTGAAATAACTATCAATCCCTTTGTATCCTCGAATCTCACACGCAGAGGCAAAATCAGGCCCCTTGATGTATTCCTTCATCTCGTCAACCGTGATATAAGGATTATCAATTCGGGCACAGACGCCATCGATCACCTCTCCCATGTTGTGGGAAGGAATATTGGTAGCCATACCAACCGCGATACCGGTTCCTCCGTTCACGAGGAGGTTTGGAATGGCCGCAGGAAGCACCACCGGCTCGGTGGAGTTTTCATCGTATGTTGTTTGATGATCGACTGTCTCCTTCTCGAGATCAGTCAACATAGCCGAACCCATGTGCGTCAGACGGGCCTCGGTATATCGCATCGCCGCCGGAGCATCACCTTCAACCGATCCGAAGTTCCCCTGACCATCTACAAGCGTTTCACGCATCGTCCACGGTTGGGCCATATTCACCAAGGTCGGATAAATCGCGCCATCACCATGTGGGTGATACTTACCCATGGTCTCACCCACAATACGGGCGCACTTCAAATGCGCCTTTGATGCCGACAAGGAAAGGTCGTGGTGCATCGCGTAAAGAAGGCGACGCTGGGAGGGCTTCAATCCATCGCGGGCGTCGGGAAGGGCACGTGAAATAATAACGGACATCGAGTAGTCCAAAAAGGACTTCGACATTTCGTCAGCGACATTGATCGACTCAATATAATCGCGCGGTGCTTCGGGTTCTGGTGTGTCGTCGGACATGGAAAATTATTGGAAGGCGGTTTAAACGGCGCTGGTGTTAAACATCGAGGTTCTGCACGTTCAGGGCGTTGTCTTCGATGAAGCGCTTTCGAGGCTCCACGACATCCCCCATGAGGACATCGAACATCGTCTCCGCTTCAATCTTGTTTTCGTCATCGAATTGGACCCGGAGAAGCTGTCGCGTCTCCTTGTCCATTGTGGTCTGATAAAGTTCCTTGGCGTTCATTTCACCTAATCCCTTAAATCGCTGGATACGCATCCCCTTTTTACCAATTTCAAGAATACGGCTCAAGATTTCAAACAAGCTGAAGATCGGTGTGATCACCTCTTTCTCGCCATCTCCTTCCACCAGTTCATAGATTGGTGCATCATCAGAGAAAAACGGTTCACTCTGCACCCCAAACTCAGCAAGTCGCTCAAGAAGTTTTGAAATTCCGATAGCTTCACCCAGTTCTCGGCGAACCGCCCGACGCATCTTCCCTTCAAATTTTTCTTTAAAGGCAACATCTTCCTCCTCTGTGATTTCTTCTCCAAACAAACGAAGATCACGATTGTCAGCAGCAAAGCCTCTGACTTCGTCTTCGCTTTTGAAATAGTGCACATCTTCTTCGTTTCCGGTACGGACACGAATCATATAGGTCGGCAATTTGTTGCCATCTCGAGCGGCGAGAAGATGTTTGAAGTTCCCGCCATGCCCTTCAAGCGTTCTCACAAAACTCTGCAACTTGGCAAGGGTCGCAAGGACACTTTGCAATAGGTCTGAATCAACCGAATCACTAGCGCCGGGTTGACGAAGAATCACGTCATCCGAGCCAAGCTCAATCAGAATCTTGTTCATCGCATCATCGTCGGCGATGTATTCCTCACGCTTCTTACGCGTGATTTTATAAAGAGGAGGCTGCGCGATATACAAATATCCGGCTTTCACCATATCGGGCATATGGCGGCAGAAGAACGTCAATAGAAGCGTACGAATGTGCGCCCCGTCGACGTCAGCATCCGTCATGATGATAACCTTGTGGTAGCGAACCTTCTCAAGTTCGAAAGCTCCTTCCTGATCTCCATCTCCAATACCGGCACCGATCGCAGTGATCATGGCCTGAATTTCCTTATTCTGAAGCGCCCGATGAAGGCGGGCTTTCTCCACGTTGATCACCTTACCCCGGAGTGGTAGGATGGCCTGGGTTGTCCGGTCACGCCCGGACTTGGCCGAACCACCAGCAGAATCACCCTCAACAATAAAGATCTCGGATTTCTTGGGATCACGTTCCGAGCAATCAGCAAGTTTCCCTGGAAGTCCACCGCCGGAAAGCACCGACTTACGAACTGTTTCTCGGGCTTTACGTGCCGCCTCACGCGCACGGGCCGCATTGACAGCCTTGTCGATGACAGTTTTGGCGAGATTGGGGTTCTCATCGAAGTAATTTTGCAATCCTTCGTATACGATCGAACTTACCACTCCTTCGATCTCAGTATTTACCAACTTATCCTTGGTCTGAGAGCTAAAGCGAGGATTCGGCATTTTCACGCTGATCACACAAACAATTCCCTCCCGGACATCATCACCACTCAAAGCGGGATCCTTATCTTTGAGAATCTTGTTCGCCTTGGCATACTGATTAATCGAACGAGTTAACGATCCTCTAAACCCAGTCAAATGGGTTCCCCCATCCGCATTGGGAATCGAATTCGCAAAACACAGAATCTGATCATTATAGGAATCATTATACTGGAACACGCAGTCCACAAAAACATCGTCCTCGACGACTTTCCCGTCGTAATCGACTTCCACTTTTCGCTTCCCTTTGAGAATGACCGGTTCGTCATGAACCAAGGTCTTGTTTGCGCCCAACTGCTCAACAAATTCCTCAATACCTCGGGCATAAAAGAAAGTTTCCGTCTCAGCCGACTCCGCACGAACATCCTCAAGATGAATCGTTAGTCCGGGATTCAGGAAAGCCAGCTCACGAAGTCGCTTCGACAGTCGTTCAAATTTAAATTCAATCGTATCAGTGAAAATCGTGGCATCAGGAAAGAAGGTCACCTTTGTCCCCGTTACTCCGGCAGGAACAGAATCGACCACCTCCAATTCCTTCGTCGTCTTTCCCCTCTCGAAGGTAATACGGTGTAATTTTTCTTCCCGGGAAACCTCAGCGACAAACCAGTCGGAGAGAGCGTTCACACACTTCGCTCCAACCCCATGGAGACCACCGGAATACTTGTAAGCTCCCTGACCAAATTTACCACCTGCGTGCAGACTTGTTAGAACCAGTTCGATTGCAGGAATCCCGAACTTGGGGTGGATATCAACGGGAATTCCCCGTCCATCATCCGAGACACTAATCGAGCCATCCTCGTTGATCGTGATATTGATCTTATCGCAATACCCCGCAAGATGCTCATCAATCGAGTTATCCAAAACCTCGAAGACGCAGTGATGCAGCCCTCGCTCATCCGGGTCTCCGATATACATTCCGGGACGCTTCCGAACAGCCTCAAGACCCTCGAGTTTGTCGATCTGACCGGCACCATATTCCTGGTCACCGGAAACACTCATTTCATCGACATTTGGCTCCTCACTGGGCTCCTGATTTTCCTCGGTCATAGACCCACGAAATGTCTGAAATTTCAGGGCTTACCGCAAGATTGTTTCGCGATATTTAAACATTTTTTTTGCCCTCCGTCGCCCTCGGGATAAACCATAGAGATATCTCACTCGAATCAGGCTCAATTCAATGAAATCTCTCCCCAATTTGACCTAATATCCCAGCAAACCAGCCTGCCACTTTAGCAAGATCTCCTCTGGCTGAACTCTCTCGCCCACGATCTGCTCCAGCACCGGCCGGGAGGCAATTACCGAGGGATCAATTTTGAGTTTTTCAGCGATTCCATTCCTCTTCGACATCAAGCTCTTCAGCTTCTCCTCGAAGGCTTCATCCTTTTGATGTCGCTCCCTCTTTACCCTCAAAGGCCATTGCTCTTTGGGCACCTCTTGAGCCAACTCAATCGCTCGCAGCAGTCGCCTCCGCCGGTCGGGGCGCATCTTGGGAGATAACTCAATCTCGCCTTCATTCGATAGGACATCGGACCAAGCGATCAATTGCTTGTTCGTGGCGACCATGAAACTGGGACGATTCCAGGAAGCGGCCTCCCCATCCCGCCATTCCCACAAACCCTTCAAAAACACCATCCCTCGGGGGCGAAGTTTCCCCGAGCCATTAATTCGCCAGAACTCCTTCTCCTCACCCTCTCTCGCAAGAACGCGGTCCCGCGAGGCATGGCAGGACTCAACGAACCATTCATAACGCCCCAACTCCTTCAGCTTCTCTTCTACCTTGGACGCCAAGGGCAAGAGATACCGGACATCATTTCGGGCATACTCCAACATCGTCTCACTAAGTGGCCGCTTACCCCAATCGGCTTTTTGCGAACTCTTGGAAAGCTCGACTCCAAAAAACTGTTCCACGAGACTGGCATACCCAAACCGCTCATATCCCAGCAACTGGGCTGCGATTTGGGTATCATAGAGGACAGGGGGGACCATTCCCCACTCTCGAATCATCAAGGACATATCGTAATCTGCACCATGCATCCAGATCCTGGCTGTTTTCAGCCACTCAACCAAGGGGCTCACACTTTCCCCGTTCAGAGGATCAACCAGATCAACACTCTCTCCGTAACAAACCTGCACCAAGCAAATTCTCTCGGCATACCGATACAAACTATCAGCCTCCAAATCGAGCCCCACCAAGCCATCTCCATCCGGAAGACAGCCCATCAACGGTCGAACCAAAGTGTATTGATCTTCAGACATTATAAAAAAGGAGCAGGGGCTGATCCCTACTCCTTTGAATTCTATTAGACCTGAGTGAAGATCAAGCCAACAATCGATTAAATCTCAATTACGACTTGGGCTTGGCAATCACCCGATAATACAAGTGATTAACTACCGCCGAAGGCTCAACCGGAATCCGGTAGAACTCCATATTCCCCTCCCTGCGGTCCATCACAGCACCGTCAGCATCTTCCCAGCTTTCCAGGTCTGGGGAATGCTGCGCCGTAATAGTCACATCGCCCAATTCAAGGTTGACCCCAAACTCCAGGAATGAACCTGATCCGTCTTTGACAAACTTGGGAAGGTTGGCGGGAATATCCCGGACATTCGGGTCACCACCAAAGACCATTTCCTGATGGGTAGTGTAGCCATCTCCGTCATAATCCTTATCCATGTCTGAAGGATGCACTCCAAACCGGGCAGCCATGGAAGCTGCAGTTCCGGTGGGAGTGAAAATGACATCATCGAGAAGTGCAAAGTCTTGCCCGCCATCGACAGCGAAGTCCTTACGATATCTGAATTCGATGTAGTTCAAACCTTCGGGAAGGTCGTAGCTGACTAAACCTTCCGGGGAACCCAACGCAACAGTCCCTGAAAGTGTGCGTCGTGGAGCTCCATTCACCAGGAATTCGAAGACATCATTTTCTTCAGAACTGACCGCAACCCGGAAATCAACCGTTCCCGGTCCCTCAAGCCATGCTGACATTGAGACCGTCTGACCGTTTCCAACTGAGGATGTCCTGATCAACTCCCTCGGGCCCGCTGAGCCATCGGTGGGCTCACTCCCCAAAGGGAACTCAAAGGGGAGCCACATGGTCTTGCTTCTGAATTCGAAATCGAAATTCAAATTCCCCGCACGTCGGACATCGTCCATGAATGATTTGGTATCAACGAACTGAACCTGGTCCAGATACGCAGCATCTTGACCACCAGAAAAGGCACCATCTTTTCGATAGATCCACCGAGGGTTATTTGAACTTGCCGGCATTGGAACCGCAACGGTGCCCCGGGGGAAAAACGGAGAACCGAATGGACGCTCACCGTCGATAAAGGCTGACCAACTTTGCGGGACATTCCCTCCAAAATTAAACCATAAACGATCACTCGGACTGACAGGCAGTCCCGTATTGATGTCGGTGTTCGCATCACTAAATGACTGGGAGGACACGGCCCAGTTGAAAATAACTACGCCCTCCGGAATGTCATTAAATCCAAACACAGAATCCTGACCGTCACCCAATCCAACTCCGCTTCGAACGGCGTCCTCCTGGTCAAAAGTCACCCCTTTCTCCAAATCCCAGGGAATATCGCCACCCGCAAAAGTGGGAAGATCCACCTCAACAGACCCTCCAAGAGCTCCGGAAATCGGACGGACAACAAGCGTAATATTAACAATCGATTGCCCGGTAGGCCCCGTCAGAGTGATTGGGAAGGAAAAAATACCTGCCTCCTGCGGGACTCCCGTGATCGAGCTTTCAGCCTCATTGTATACCAGAGCAGACGGCAACGCCCCAACAGTGACGTCGGTGGCATTAATCGTCTCAATAGCGTAATCAACCGACTCTCCCAAATCAGCCAAGATCGTCCGTCCTCCAATAAGAACAGGCCCGGGAGTGATCGGAGCGTTGGCATCCTGCACCCCGTGCACCGTCAAAGTCGCGTCATTATAGGTGGCTTCAATCCCATTGCTATATTTGTCGGTAATGTTCAGCGTCCATAAGCCAGCGCTCCCCTCCCCCCAATTACGGGTAGTCATGAAGACATAGTTCACAATACTTTGCTCGTCATCGTTGTTCTCTTGAGATGGAGAAAGGACACTCCGCGTTCCGCTCGGAGAGACCAGAACAACTTCCAAATCTCCCTTTCTGTCAGTAAAGACTCTCAACCGCAACTCAACATGCTCAATCTTCATGTTAGGATCACCGGACAAATCGAAAATCCGCTGAATACTTTCGCCTTCCGGAATATCCTGCTGCCCTGTGAACGAAAGAGTGCTCACTGGAGCATCTCTGGGTGGAAGATTGTTAATCCGTGTTGTGGCAGCTACCACTGCGGCCTCTGCGTTCACAAGACCCGCTCCGTAGTTGTGATGGAAGTTCAAGCCGTCTGCGTTGGTATACCAGTTCGTGTTGTTCGGATCATTTTTTGTGGCGGTCCGAATCAAAATATCCTGAACATCCCGCCAACCCAAATTGGGATTGGCCTCCAGCATTAGCGCAACAACACCACTCACGAGAGAGGCTGAGGCCGAGGTCCCGGTATACGAATCAAAATGAGTTGGGATCCTGACAATGTTTCCATCGATATCAAACCCCACTTCATAGGTTGTGGTAAGCATCGACTGGGTTCCCCCGCCACTTGGCGCACTCACAACCAGATTTGCACCCGGCTCCGAGTAGGGTGCAGCAGCGCCGATGTTGGTGACAGCTCCCACCGCAATTGTGAATTGCGAGGATGTCAAGCTACTGAAGTTGGAATTGTCCTCGATTACGGCATCATTACCTGCCGAGAACACATAAATCGCTCCCGCACCTCCACGCCCTTCGGTAACGCCCCTTTGGAGAGCACTTAAAACAACGCTAGACTCCGGAACCAAAATAGCCTCCGACTCGCCAGGTCCCCAACTATTATTGTAAATATCGATCTGATCCAGTCCCGAGGTGAGAGCCGCGGCAGTTTGCACATCGTCGGTAAGTTGTCCTTCGCCGACCAAGCGAATCGAAGCAAAATTAGACCCAGGGGCCGCACCTGCCATTCCGAATGCATCCTCGAAGGCCGCACTAGCCAAGCCCGCTACTGCGGTCCCATGGGTATCGTTAAAACTCGCACCAAGAGTTGCGCCTCCCGGGCCATCATTAAAATTCTCATGCGGTCCTGACGCATTTGGATCCAAATCCGGAGACCCAGCGATGACCCCATCACCAACGAGAACGCCATCGTCCACGATCCCAATGACAACCCCGGCGCCTGTTACTCGATCCCAAGCACCCTCCACATTAATATCAACACCGGCGATTGAACCATTCGTCCCCTCATTCTTAAGATACCACTGATAACTATCTTCGGCCAACAGATCATCTGGATCAAAAGGAATTCCTCCTTGTTCAAAGAACGGATCGTTTGGAATCAAGTGCTTCTTACGCGGACTAGCCAACAAGGGTTCTACTCGCTCGACACCGTGATCTTTGGCAACGATATCCAGTTGCTTGAGGACTTTTCCGGAGCTTTCCTCTTCGCAAACAAGAAATTTTGATCCCGGTGCGACAGGCTCCATTTTGTGAATCCCACATCGCTCTCTGACCTCTTCAAGACTTGCACCTGGCTTCAACTCAACCAGATAACGCTTGCGTAGGATACGACGCGCATTCTCATCCCCCTCTTTTCCCGGAGGATAAAATACCATATAATTTTCAGCGTCGGTATCCGAGGCCAAAGCAATCGCGCCCTGAACTGTGACTACAGACGTTCTCTTTGTTACATGAGTTCCTTCTGATGTCAGTTGGCACACTTCATAAGTGCACAACTTGTATTCGCGAAGTTGGTCGCTTTGCGCAAACTGATAAATCCCCTGTTGAATGGGGCCTGCGACAGCAGTCGGTTCAGCGCACACCACACCGGTGCAGGTGAGGAGCGACAAAAGGGTCATTGAGGACTTTTTCATATCAAGCGTAGGCGTTGGATGTGGTAAAATTGAGTTTAGTTCGTAGTAATCAACACCCGAGTGATGCAATTAGCTGGAGGGCTGTTTAGATTACTAATGACAGTGTATTCGTTGTCGTTTTCGGTCGCAGTCCAGAGTGGATCACCGGAGGTAATCGTCGTCCAATTCACAAGATCAGATGAATATTGAACACGATAAGTAAGAGAATTCCCAATGTTTGGACGCTTTGGAATTGTCAGGACACACTGGCCTGTGAATTGATCAATCACCGGGGTGGGAGTGGAAACCGAGGCGGGATCTGCAGGATCGGTTTGGAGGGCAAATTCCTCCAAGTTGGTCATTCCGTCACCATCAAAATCGCTATCGGCTGCGGTAAACTCATCAGGAGTCCTCGGGGGGAAGTTGTCCGAAACACGAAAGCCCTCGTATGAGTCGACAGTCCTCAGGTCCCATCGGAAAAAACGCTGCGACCGATCAACAGTAAGAGCCGTGCCCTGAAAATTCCTTTGAAACTCGACTTCAGCGTAAAGTTGCTCACCCGGGACGAAGAAAAATGGCCCCAGCGTGAGGGCATTGGTCAAAGGCGGGACTTCTTGAGGAAAGCGCTGGCTTTCCGGAACCAAAGGCAGTCCAGTAAATGGATCAATCCCCCTAAAATACGGGGGGAATACGGTGAAGTCAGTCCCCTGTTCCTTAATGGAGAACAAAGCCGTATCAGAGCCCAAGACAGTTTGCCCATTGAATCCCTCCCAGAAGAAATCCAACGACAAGCGGGGATCAAATTCGATCGCGCCATCGCGCCAACGGTCATCCATTGTGACCCTAAATTCATTTCCAACCGGCACAAAACTGAGCCCTGGGTAGGCTTCGAGCATCTCGAGGTGGGTATGGCTCACATACACATATTTGTTTTGCGAGGGATCGTTGAAATCAACTCCCTGACGGGGTAGTCGAAATTGGTAGACTCCTGGAACAATTTCTTCCACCTGATCATTGAACTCGGTGGGAGCATACTCCCGGCTAGAAAAATAATTGGTAATCTCATAGCGATCCAGTGACTGGGGAGCGTTGATGTAATCATAAAACAATACGATACTGTCATCCCGGAAATTAGTCCCTCCGATGGGGCGAGGCAGCTTGGAGGGGGGACCGGCCTCAAAGCTGAACAAATTCGAACGAAAAGGGGCGAAGATTGACGCCGGAATGATGCCGCTAACCGAATAAAAAAGTCCACCGTCTCTGACTCCGTCAAAATCCAAATCACCGGCATCGATCAACGCGGTTGTTCCCAATGGACAGAGTGGATTAGGGAATGTCGGGGAAGGAGCTCCATTTCCCAAACAAGCAACGATAGTCACGGTCCCATCCAACACCTGAATATTCCACTCCCCACCTTCAAAATCGAAATCTTCAGGTCCGACTTGCTTATACCTTTTGACATCCGAGAAGCTAAGGAAGGAAATCAACTGCCCTTGGACAGGGGAAGCTGAAAGAGAAAATGCCCCCATCAGGGCCGCGGTGTATTTTGCGAGATTCATATTCGGAGGTGTTTGCAATGCATTTACATGGTAATCGCTTTCAAAGCAATAAAAAACTCACCATCTTACGACGGAAGCGCTACCAAAATAATTGTGAACGTGTGTTTTAACGGTGAGAAAGACTAGCGGGGCGACAATCGAAGCGACAAGCGTAAAATCACCGCATTCCCTGTAAAAGAAGCTCCGTATTTGTCTTGGTTCGGGCTAAATTGCGTAAAAGAGTCTCTATCGCCTCTCCAATAGGCAAACTCGCCAAATGACGCCGGATTTCGAGCACTCGGGGAAGCTCTTCGGTATGATAAAGACGATCATCATTTCTAGTACCACTTTGAGGAATATGGATCGCCGGATAAATCCGCTGCTCGGCCAATTGCTGGTCCAATCTCACTTCCATATTCCCAGTTCCTTTCAGCTCCTCGAAAATCACATCATCCATCCGGCTTTCGGTTTCGATCAGACAGGTCGCCAAAATCGTCAAACTCCCACCTTCTTCCAAATTCCGCGCCGCTCCAAAAAACTTTCGACACTCGGTGATCGCTTTGGGGCTAATCCCTCCCGAACCAATCGGCCCTCCACTGATGGCATTATTATAGCCACGGGCGAGGCGGGTCAAACTATCGAGCAAGATGACGACGTCCTTCCCCTGCTCCACCAGTCGTCTCGATCGTTCGAGCACAAGATTAGCAACCTCGGCATGACGTTTCGAAGGCTCGTCGAATGTCGAAGCGAAGACATTTCGACCAACCATCTCCTCGAAATCCGTCACTTCTTCCGGGCGTTCGTCCAAAAGTAAGACTACAAGCTCTGATTCCGGGTGATTTTCCTGAATCGCTTTCGCAATCTGCTTCAGAAGAATCGTTTTTCCTCCGCGAGGAGGAGCCACAATAAGACCCCGCTGCCCTTTCCCGAGGGGGGCTACCAAATCTACCACTCGAACCGAAAGAGCCGAGTTATCCTCACTTTCAAGAACATACCGTTCTTCCGGAAACAAAGAAGTCAGGGAATCGAAATGAGCACGGGAAGCATATTCAGCAACTGGTGTCCCATCTATCTCAAGCACCTCACTGACTGACATGAATTTATCCCTCCCCCGGGGAGCGCCTACCACCACTTTGAGACTCTGCCCTTCCCGCAGGTCATGATCCCGCAGAAAATCTGCTCCAAGATAAAGATCGTCAGCCGAACCTCTAAAACTCCGGTTTTCATCACGGATCATTCCAAAATTCCCTTTTGCCAAATCAAGAATTCCTTGGGCCACAATCCGAGTGCCATGGGTCGCATAGCACGACA
>JAKMEV010000304.1:0-7175 GCA_022425785.1 Akkermansiaceae bacterium
CGCCGAAGGTCACAGGGGTTGCTACTTGTTTCGTTCCGAGAACGGCCGCGTCGAGCGGGCTGAGGTCATCCTTTAATCGGGAGTAGATGTTTTCACCTGTCACAATGGCATCATCGACCACAATTCCGAGAACGATGATGAAGGCAAAGATGCTCATGGTATTCGCGGTCAGGCCAAAATAGGGCATGAGCATGATTCCGCCTGCGAAGCTGACGGGAATCCCGAGGACGACCCAAAATGCCAGCATGGGACGGAGGAAGAGACCAAGAACAATGAGAACCAAAAGGGCTCCGATCATCAGGGAGTTTCCAAGGGTGGAGAGGCGGGTCCGGATCCGGATCGATTCATCATCCCAGACAAAAAGATTAATGCCCTCGGGGAAGCGTTCATCGGACTGCGTGATATAATTTTTGACGGCGTTCGAGATCTTGATGGCGCTCTCGTTTTGTCCCTGCAGGACATCAAGCATGATCGCAGGGGACCCATTGAAAAGCATGGCTTGTTCGTTTTCTTCAAAGCCATCCGAAATGTTGGCGAGGTCGGATATTTTGAGGAGGGCACCATCGGCAGCGGTGACTACAATGTTTCCAAAGGCTTCCGTATCGTAGGCCTGACCCTCGGTGCGGATCATCACGGAACCCGAGGGGGTCTTGACCGATCCTGCAGAGAGGGCGAGGGATGATTGCCGAATGGCATTGGCAAGGTCCTGGATGGTGAGGCCGTAATCGCGGAGTTTTTCGTCGTCGGCTTCGATACTGATCTCGAGGGGGTGGGTTCCTCGAAGATCGGTTCGGGAGACTTCCGGGAGGTCGAGAATGTCTGTCTCGACTTTCTTGGCGATGCGGTAGAGATCGAGGTCGGACAAGCTCCCGGTAATGGCCACCGTGAGAACCTCGCGGTAGTTGGAGGTATGGGGAACAGTGATGCGCGGTCGTTCAGCCTCGGGAGGGAAGGTGTTGATGGTGTCGACACGAGCTTCGATTTCATCCCGCAATTCTTGGAGGTCGACGCCTTTCTCCGCAGTGATGTCGAAATTGGCCCCTCCCCGGTTGGCATGCGCCTGGACTTCCTTGATGCCGGGAAGGTCTTGAAGGGACCGGTTGATGGGGATGACCACCTGTTCCTCGACATCCTTCGGGCTGCCTCCGCGATAGGTCATCTTGATATCGACTTCACCCCATTCGTAGGTCGGCTGGACTTCCAGAGGAACTTTATTGAAAGCCGCAAAAGCGCCGCCAAGAAGAATCGCTACCAGCAGGAAGTTGGAGGCGATGTCATTTCGAGTGAACCAGCGGATCATTTGAGGTAGCTAATAACGGAGAGAAATGGGAAATCCTGTCGGGATCAGAGAGATTACTTTTTCTTGGGAGTATCTCGGGAGGCTACGGGAAATCTTTGCTCGGGTGCTTCAAGGTGAACGCCGTCGAATTGGAAATAGATTTTTTCGTCCTTTTGCAAGCGCCCCAATCCCAGAACGGAATAATTATAGGGTGTCACATGCCCAATCTTTACAAGATCACGGCCTTTCAGTTCTCTCGCTATTTTTGGGTTAGGTTTTTCGCTGTCCTTTTGCTTTTGCGGAATTAGGAAAAAGCCGGAACCCGTGGAGAGGCTCCGGCTGTGGGAGTGACGAGAAAGGTTTACTTGTCGTTGACCCGGGAGAATTGCTTCAAGCGGAGGCCGTTTAGAGCGATGAAGCCGGAGGCGTCGTTCTGGTTGTAAGCTTCTTCCTGCCCGCCTTCCATGGTGGCAATGCCCTCGTCATAGAGGCTGTTCGGGGAACGGCGACCGGCGTTAATGACGTTGCCTTTGTAAAGCTTGAGCCGGACTTCGCCGTTAACGGTTTTTTGGGTCTCGGTGACGAGGGCCTGGATCGCCTCTCGTTCGGGAGCGAACCAGAATCCGTTGTAAACGAGTTGGGCGTATTTGGGAATCAGGCTGTCGCGGACGTGCTGGGCTTCCCGGTCGATGGTGAGAGTTTCAAGATCTTGGTGGGCGGCAAGAAGGATAGTGCCCCCCGGGGTTTCGTATATGCCGCGCGACTTCATACCGACGAAGCGGTTTTCGACAATGTCGATTCGTCCAACTCCGTGCTTGCCGCCGAGGTGATTAAGAATCCGCATCACGCCGTAGGGAGTGAGAAGGGTGTAGCCGTCTTGCTCACCTTTGACTTCGAAGTCATTGAGCTCGGCGATGTAGTCAGCGAGTCGGTCGTTCTTAAGCCCGATGATATTTCCGTTTTCGAGAAGAAACTGCACGTATTCCGGAGTGTCCGGCGCATCCTCGGGAGCGACGGAGAGAACATACATGTCTTTGTCCGCTTCAGTGGAACCATCATACCAGGTGTCTTCGAGTGCACCGGCTTCGAAGGAGATATGGAGGAGGTTGCGGTCCATGGAATAAGGCTTTTTGGTGGAAGCCTGGACGTCGATGTTGTGCTCGGCACAGTAAGCGATCATCTCGGCTCGTCCTGGGAACTGCGCGCGGAATTCGTCGTCACGCCACGGAGCGATCATCTTGATGTCGGGAGCGAGTGCGTTGAGGGAAAGTTCGAAGCGGACTTGGTCGTTACCTTTTCCGGTCGCGCCGTGAGCGATAGCGTCGGCTCCTTCGGCGATGGCGACATCGAGCATGCCCTTGATGATGCAGGGGCGTGCGATGGAGGTTCCGAGAAGGTAGCGGCCTTCGTAAACAGCATTGGCTTGGAACATCGGGTAGATGTATTCGGCCGCAAACTCTTCCTTAAGGTCACCGATGTAACATTTGGAGGCTCCTGTGCTGAGGGCTTTGGCCTCCAGTCCATCGAGTTCCTCAGCTTGGCCGACATCCGCGCAATAGGCGATAATCTCAGCATTGTATTTTTCTTTGAGCCAAAGGAGGAGGACAGAGGTATCGAGACCTCCCGAGTATGCGACGACGATTTTCATCGCCGTTGGGATAAGCCAGAGAGGCGGGATTTGCGAAAGCTTTTTTGGCTCCGGACCGCTTTTTAGGCCCCGATATCCGGGACAGAGTAGTAAAGTGGTCTGATCATCAAGCGGAAGAATTGCCTGGCGGATCGGGGAATGGCCGTTTCGAATGGTTCGGTTCCCGACAAATTGGTTGTTTCCGGGCCGAGAGGGTTCCAGCCATCGCTGGTAAGTTCTTCATTTGCCTCGATAGTGTAGCTTAAGCCATCCTCCCGCGAAAAGCTGAGAGCGAGGTCATTAGCGTTTCCCTTGGCGATCTCCAAAGGAGTCGTGGGGACGTAGCCCATGAGGGTGAAATTATCGAGCCCGACGCGGGAGTCAATCGCGTCCTCCACTCCGAAGGGGAAAAAGTCGACGCCAATTTGGCCGACATCCGACAGGATTTCATCGGTGATAAGAGCGTCTACGAAAATGCCATCCTCGATGGTATACCAAGGGTCGGTTGTGAATGAGTATTGCAGGAGGGACCATCCGTCATTGTTTAAAGTGAATGGGTCGCTGAAGTAAAAAACGCCGTCGTGGAGGAAAAAGAATTCCACGCTTTGGATCAAGGAGGCATTCTCGGCAAAGATATCGCAATCAAGACCATCGATTCCAGCACTGAAGAAGTCGCCAGTAAATGTTCCTAGCGAAGAGGCTTCATTTGCCACAAAGGAAACTCCGTTTCCCGCCGTGAATTGGGCGGATGCTTCAGGATTATCGCCTCCGTCGACCGCATTCCAGTCAGGAGCCGTGAACCCTCCGGTTTCGTAATTGTAGATGAACCATCGGGATGTGTTGATGGCCGTGTTGAATTCCTCCTTGGTGAAGGGGCTTGCGGCGAAAAGTGAGGCGGTGAGTAGTGAAAGGAGAGTTAAGGGAGCCTTCATTAAGAGCTAGGACGTTGAAGGTCCTGCTTTATTCAGAAATTGAATGAGAAAATCCAATCGTTTTCGGACTTCGGAGGTTTCCAGGAGTCGTTGTCGGTCATTTGGGTCGTGAATGAACTGCTGGCCCACGGCATCCGCGCAGGATCCCGAATCGCCGGCTTGATCGAGGATCTTGTTCATTTGTTCGTTTACTTCGGAGGGGAACCCTGAAAGCGCACGGTTCATGGATTTTCTCAGGCGGTCGAGGTAGGAAGCCTCCTCCTGAGAATCCATGGTAGTATCCATGATCGGGCGGATCTCAGCATAGGGATACGGCTTTTCTCCCAACCATTTTTTAAATTGTACTCTGATGACCCCGTGGAGGAGAAGATTAGAGGTGCCGTCCTTTGCTTCCCGCGACGCCCGGATAAGTCCGATGGCCCCGATGGGAGCGCAACTGGTCTCGGGGTCGGAATCATTGGAACCTATCAAATTGCCAATACAAAACATGCAATCACCCTCGACTGCCTCCTCGAGCATCTGCCGGTATCGGGGTTCGAAGATACGTAGCGGCATCGCCCCATGCGGGAAAAGAACAGAGTCGGGGAGCAACATGACACCGCACTTTTCCGGGATGGTGAGGGAAGACATGGAGAAGGAGTTAGACCGATGCCAAAGCCTGATCGAGGTCTTCGAGAATGTCGTCGATGTGTTCGATGCCGATGGAGAGGCGAACGAGTTCGGGGGAAATTCCACCAGCGAGTTGTTGTTCCCCGGTGAGTTGGGAGTGTGTTGTCGTCGCAGGATGAATCGCGAGGGATTTTGCGTCTCCGACATTGGCAAGGTGAGAAAAGAGCCTGAAGGCCTCGATGACCTTGGCTCCGGCTTCAGCGCCACCTTTGATACCGAAGACCACCATCGAGCCCCCTTTGCCTTTGAGGTATTTTTTGTTCTTCTCGAACTCGGGATCATCCTCTAGTCCGGGGAAGCGGACCCAATCAACCTTGGGGTGATCTTTAAGGTGCTTGGCGACGGCGAGGGAGTTTTCGCAGTGTCGCTCCATTCGGAGCGGAAGTGTTTCGATGCCCTGGAGAAGCGTCCAGGAATTGTCAGGTGAGATGCAGGCTCCGAGGTTGCGGAGTGGGCCGGTGCGCATGCGGAGAATGTATGCGAGCGGAGCGAGCATGTCCGGGAGGTCATGTCCCCAGCGGAGTCCGTGATAAGATGAATCGGGTTCGTCAAAGAGTGGGTGCTTTCCTCCGGCCCAGTTGAAGCGTCCCGAATCGACAACCATTCCGCCGATGCCGGCCCCGTGTCCGCCAAACCATTTGGTCATCGAGTGAACAACGACATCCGCGCCGTGATCGAATGGTTTGGTGAGATAGGGGGTGGAAAAAGTGGAATCGACGATGAGAGGAAGGCCGTGAGCCTTGGCAATATCGCCGACGGCATCGAGGTCGGTGATTTCGAGCGCGGGGTTGGAGACGGTCTCGCAGAAAAGGGCGCGTGTGTTTCCGTCGATGGCTTTGGCGAAGTTTTCAGGATCGTTGGAATCGATCAGACGGACTTCAATGCCGAGAGCGGGAAGGATGTCGTTGAATTGGGTGTAGCTGCCGCCGTAGAGATTTTGTGCAGAGACGATATTATCACCAGCTTTGGCCAGAGTGACGATGGCGTTGAAAATGGCGGCAGTTCCCGAGGCGTGTCCCAGCCCGGCCATCTCGTGCGCCCCCTCGAGCAGGGCAACGCGTTTTTCGAGAACGTCGGTGGTTGGGTTCTGGAGGCGGGTGTAGACGTTGCCGAGTTCCTTCAGAGCGAAAAGATTGGCCGCATGCTCGGTGCTATCGAAAACATATGACGCGGTGCGGTAGAGTGGGACGGCGCGGGAGTTCGTGGTAGGATCAGGGGAGTAGCCGCCGTGGAGACAAAGAGTTTCGTGTTTCATCAGGACGATTCCTATCACCAAACGGCGGGGAAAGGAAAGCGAGAGTATTACAAATTATTAGGTCGCGGGAGCGATTTTCTGAAGTCCCAACGCTAATAAGGCGAGAATGGGACAGGCAAACCAAAGATGTGGATCGAGAGGGATCACGAGAAGGCAATCGACCAAGGGGATGGTGGCAAGAGCTCGTGAGACGAATTGGCCGACGTTATGATTGGCGCGAACCGATCTCACCGAGAAGATGAGAACGACGAAAAAGAGAAGAAGAGGAGCGGCTGCGATTCCTGTTCCTCCAAGGAGAAGCAGTCCCGAGATGAAAATGGAAGGAGCACAGAGGCAGGCAACGGGAATGGCCTGTTCTTTTGATGTCGGAGGAGTGGGAGAACTTTCGCTTTTTGCAGTGAGGGAAATCCCCAGAATGTATCCTCCGAGCCCCAAGGCGATAGTGATGAAAATGGGAAGCTCTTCGGGAGAGACTGCTTGGAATCGTTCCCATGAAAGAAAGCTGAATGCTGCGGTCGGGTAGATCAGCGCGCGGGCTCCGGCCATAAAGAGGAAACTCCAGGCAGTGCGCTTGTGCCATTTGGTGTAGGCTAAGATGCAGATAATGATTCCGGCGGCAAAAAGTCCTGATGCCGAAGAAACAAGGAAGCAAAGGCCCAGGCCAAGTCCCATGAGAACGAGCGCAAAAGTGAAGATGGTTTCACGCGACCATCGACCTGCGGGAATGGGACGCTCGGGGCGGGTCTTCTCGTCGAATTCAAGGTCGTGGGCATCGTTGAGAAAGCAGCCGCCTAAATATAGAAATGAAAGAGCAAGACCGATTGCGGTGAGGCACAGCGGGCAGACCGATTCGGTTTTTCCGCCCCAGGACTGCCACCCGACAAGGGCGCCCAAAAGTCCATTCGACCAAACTGTGGGGAGATTGGCGAACCGGCTCATGGCCAGCAGGTCGATGAATCGTTCCCGCGAGATCATTTTATGGCGAGAAAGGGCACGGTGAAGGCTTCTTCAAAATCAAAAATCTCCGAGAAATCGTCGATGGTATCCGAATCCTGTTTGCCAAAGACACCGTGTTCGATAAAGAGAAAGACGATCTCGCCAATGTTCTTGCAACAGGTAATGCCCCAGTCCTCGAGCAAGGTGGCTCCCATCGGACCGTATTCTTTCAGAACAAAATCACGAAAACCGATGAGGAGTTCCGGCCCGGTCACGTGGCGTTTCTCACCTTTGTTTTTCTTGGCGAGTTGCTCTACGGTGAAATCTAAAATATCCCGCACGAGAAAATACGCGCCCGGCTCGAAACGGGTTTCGTGTTCGAGGATCGTCGCGACGGCGCTCTCAAGTTGGATTGGCTGCACGGAGAAATAGTGCAGCGTGATTGTGGAGTTGGGAAGAATGAAAAAGCCCGCGGAC